>NZ_JBIAHQ010000020.1:0-128078 GCF_042870725.1 Micromonospora sp. NPDC006431 | reverse complement strand
GGCCTGACCAATCCGGGGTATAAATCAATTTGGCACTGGCTTATCAAGCACCCTGTTGAGTTCTCAAAGAACAACCACACACCATCCAGCAACCCTGCATCTCGCAGGACCCTGTCCGGGGCAACCTCTCCACTCTACCCGAGCCGTTCCGCGCAGTCAACCTCGTCTCCGAGGTGATCAGCTTGGTTCGGTCCGATCCACGCCGACGCACGCCGTACCCGGCGGTCGTTGCTGTCGTGGGTCCCGGCGGACCGGCCGGCATCGCTTTCGCGATCACCCGCCCGGCTCCCTGCCGGCCTTCGCACTCTACCCGGTCGGCTTCGCGATCGCAACCCCGTGTTTTCGGAGCGCCTCGCACCACCCGGATCCCCAGTCTCGCTCGGCGTCTCCGCCACGAGCCTGGCGCCCGCTGTCGGCCGGTTTGTCCGGCCTCCCGCGTGCAGAGAGAAAGTTACGCGGACGGCCCCGAGAAGGCAAATCAACGTCTGTCACTGCGTTTCCGGCGGGCGCCACAGCACCGGATGGCCGACCGGAGGCATCGAGGAGGACCACGGAGGGCACAACCGTGCCAGAGTGTCTGGCATGGATGACGTGTCCCGGATCCCGGTGGCGACGCTCGCCGCAGACACCCTGCTCGGCCTGCTGCTGCCGTTCTGGCAGCTCGTCATCGCCGCCCTCGTGGTCTTCGTCGTCGCGGCGTCGGTGGGGCGGCTGGCCAGACGCGGCCGCTCCCGGATGACCACGGCACTGCTGATCACCGCTGCGGCGATCGCCGGCTTCACCGTGATCGGTGTGCTGCTGGAGAGCTGACCGGGCTCACAGCCGGCGGTTGGCGAGGCTGGGCAGCTCGGCGCGGATCTTCCGCAGCCGGTCGAGGTCCAGCTCAGTGACGGCGAGGCCGGGGCCGTCCGGGACCTGGCTGAGCACCGTCCCCCACGGGTCCACCACCATGCTGCGTCCGAAGCAGGTCCGCCCCGGATCGTGGTCACCGGTCTGGCCGGCGGCGGCGACGAAGCACTGATTCTCGATCGCCCGCGCCCGCAGCAGGACCTCCCAGTGGTCCCGGCCGGTGTGCATCATGAACGCGGCGGGCACGACCAGGAGCGAGGCACCGCCGTCCGTGGCCAGGTGCCGGTAGAGCTCGGGGAAGCGCAGGTCGTAGCAGATCGAGAGGCCGACGCGGACGCCGTCGACGTCGACCACCACCGGCTGGTCGCCCGGAGCCACCGTCGCGGACTCCAGGTAGGAGACCCGGCCCGGAATCTCCACGTCGTACAGGTGGATCTTGCGGTAGCTGGCGGCGAGCGCACCGGTGCGGTCGAAGACCAGCGAGGTGTTCCAGGTGTGGTCCGGGTCCGGTCCGGCCTCGTGGAACGAGCCGGCGATCACCCACATGCCCAGCCGTCGGGCGACCCCCGCGAAGAACTCCCCCACCACGCCGTCGACCGGCTCGGCCGGCGGCATCCGCTCGGCCACGCCCAGATAGTCGACGTACTCGGGGAGGACGGCGAGGTCGGCCCCGGCCGCCGCGGCCCTGACCAGCAGGGCCTCGGCGGCGGCCAGGTTCGCCGCACGGTCGTCGCGGGCGTTGAGCTGGCAGACGGCGACGCGCATAGGCTCAGCGTACGGGCGGCGCGCGGTCGGCGACAGGGCTCAGCCGAGCAGCGCCCCGGTGCTGACGGTCAGGCGGACTTCTCCTCGCGATCCCGACGAGCCCGGCGACCGGTGAACTCGCGGGGCACGATGGTCGGGTTGACGTTCTCCAGCACCACCTCGCGGGTGATCAGCACCCGGGCGGCGTCGGGGTTGCTCGGCACCTCGTACATCACGGAGAGCAGGACCTCTTCCATGATCGCCCGCAGGCCGCGGGCGCCGGTGCCGCGGAGCATGGCCTGGTCGGCGATCGCCTCCAGCGCCGGCTGCTCGAACTCCAGCTCCACGCCGTCCAGCTCGAAGAGGCGCTGGTACTGCCGGACCAGGGCGTTGCGCGGCTCGGTGAGGATCCGCACCAGGGCCGACCGGTCGAGGCTGCGCACGTTGGTGATCACCGGGAGCCGGCCGATGAACTCGGGGATCAGCCCGAACTTGAGCATGTCCTCCGGCATGACCTGGCTGAAAATGTCGTCGGTCGACCGATCGGAGACCGATCGGAGCCGGGCGCCGAAGCCGGTGCCGCCGGAGCCGGTGCGGGCCTCGATGATCTGGTCGAGGCCGGCGAAGGCACCGCCGCAGATGAACAGCACGTTGGTGGTGTCGATCTGGATGAACTCCTGGTGCGGGTGTTTCCGCCCGCCCTGCGGCGGCACGTTGGCCACCGTGCCTTCGAGCATCTTCAGCAGCGCCTGCTGCACGCCCTCGCCGGAGACGTCCCGGGTGATCGACGGGTTCTCCGACTTACGAGCGATCTTGTCGACCTCGTCGATGTAGATGATCCCGGTCTCGGCGCGCTTGATGTCGTAGTCGGCCGCCTGGATCAGCTTGAGGAGGATGTTCTCCACGTCCTCGCCGACGTATCCCGCCTCGGTGAGGGCGGTGGCGTCGGCGATCGCGAACGGGACGTTGAGCATCCGGGCCAGGGTCTGCGCCAGGTGGGTCTTGCCGCAGCCGGTGGGACCGAGCAGCAGGATGTTGGACTTGGCCAGCTCCACGCCGTCGTTGCCGGAGCCGGGCGCGCCGGCCGCCTCGGCCTGGATCCGCTTGTAGTGGTTGTAGACCGCGACGGCGAGCGCCTTCTTGGCCTGCTCCTGACCGACGACGTAGTTGTCGAGGAACTGGCAGATCTCCATCGGCTTGGGAAGCTCTTCCCACTTCACCTCGCCGGACTCGGCCAACTCCTCCTCGATGATCTCGTTGCAGAGATCGATGCACTCGTCGCAGATGTAGACGCCCGGGCCCGCGATGAGCTTCTTGACCTGCTTCTGCGACTTGCCGCAGAAGGAGCACTTCAGTAGGTCGCCGCCGTCACCGATCCGTGCCACCTACGTTCTCCCTGCACTCGTCGGCCGGAGCGCCGGCCCTGACCTGCGGGCCTGCCGCCCGTCCGTCTGTCGTCCCATTCGCCGGTCCGCACCAGCGAAGCGGTACAGACCCGACGTTACCCGCTGCCGGAGGTTTCTCCGACCCCCAAAACGGGTGTGTCAGAGGTCGGCCAGGACCGATGCCCCGGCCGACCTCCGATCCGGCAGAGCTCAGCTCGCGGCGTGCGCCGCCAGCAGACCCTTCTTGCGGCTGGTCAGGATCGTGTCGACCAGCCCGTACTCCTTGGCCTCTTCGGCCGTCATGATCTTGTCACGGTCGATGTCCTTGCGGACCTGGTCGACCGGGCGGTTGCAGTGCTGGGACAGCATCGTCTCCAGCTGCGTCCGCATCCGCAGGATCTCCCGGGCCTGGATCTCGATGTCCGAGCCCTGGCCGTAGCCGCCCTCGGTGGCCGGCTGGTGGATGATGATCCGGGAGTTGGGCAGCGCCATCCGCTTGCCCGGGGTGCCGGCGGAGAGCAGCACGGCCGCCGCGCTGGCCGCCTGGCCTAGGCAGACGGTCTGGATGTCCGGGCGGACGTACTGCATGGTGTCGTAGATCGCCGTCATGGCGGTGAAGGAGCCGCCGGGCGAGTTGATGTACATGATGATGTCGCGATCCGGGTCGGTGCCCTCGAGCGTCAGCAGCTGGGCCATCACGTCGTTTGCCGAGGCGTCGTCCACCTGCACGCCGAGGAAGATGATCCGGTCCTCGAAGAGCTTGTTGTACGGGTTGGACTCCTTCATCCCGTACGACGTGCGCTCGACGAACGACGGCAGAACGTAGCGGTTGTGCACGGCCGCGAACTGGGGCGGCAGGCTCAGGTCGGTCATCGTCAGCTCCTCGGTCAGCTCAGGGTCCCGGCGCCTTCCGGAACCTGGGCGGCTCCGGTGATCACCTTGTCGATGAAGCCGTAGTCCATGGCCTCCTGGGCCGTGAACCAGCGGTCGCGGTCCGAGTCCGCCTCGATCTCCGCCGCGTTCCGGCCGGTGTGGAACGCGACCCGCTCCTGGAACATCCGCTTGGTGTAGAGCATCTGCTCGGCCTGGATCGCGATGTCGGCGGCCGTACCGCCCATACCACCCGACGGCTGGTGCATCATGATCCGCGCGTGCGGCAGGGCGTACCGCTTGCCCTTGGTGCCCGCGCAGAGCAGCAGCTGGCCCATCGAGGCCGCCATGCCCATCGCCACGGTCGACACGTCGTTGTCGATGAACTGCATGGTGTCGTAGATGGCCATGCCGGAGTAGACCGAGCCACCCGGCGAGTTGATCCAGAGGTTGATGTCGCGGTCCGGGTCCTCCGCGGCGAGCAGCAGCAGCTGCGCGCAGATGCGGTTGGCGACCTGGTCGGTCACCTCGCTGCCCAGGAAGATGATCCGCTCCTTGAGCAACCGGTTGTAGACCGAGTCGTCGAGGTTGCCAATTGAGTCACCACCGCGGGCATCGAGCGCCCGGAGCGGCTTCGCTGGGATGTGCATGTCGGTCATGGCAGCCCTTCGCTCTCCGTACCGTCGTACCCGACACTAACCGCTCAGCCGGGGGGCGTACTCCCGGTCGGGGC
This sequence comes from Micromonospora sp. NPDC006431, assembly GCF_042870725.1. NCBI lineage: Bacteria > Bacillati > Actinomycetota > Actinomycetes > Micromonosporales > Micromonosporaceae > Micromonospora > Micromonospora sp. NPDC006431. The sequence goes on along the minus strand of NZ_JBIAHQ010000020.1, from coordinate 123,497 downwards.
ACTGTTCGCTCTCAGCGCAGCTGCCCCGGAGGGCGTACCCGAAAAGGGTTTCGGCCGCCGTCCAGCGTGCAATGAGGGACGGCGGCCGACACCCGGCGATCAGTGCTCGTGGTTGTGCTCGGCCTCGTTCTGGGCGCGGAGCGCGTCCAGGGTGACCTCGTTGCCCGCCGAGTCCTTGATCTTGATCTTCTCCATCACGGCGGCGAGCGCCTTGCCCCGGCGGACGTCGCCGAAGACGGCCGCCGCGGCGCCGGAGCGGACCAGCTGGTCGTAGTACTGCTGCGGGGCCATGCCGGCGCGCTGGGCGCGGTGGACGATCTCGTGGCCGAACTCGTCGTCGGAGACCTGGACGTCCTCGGCGTCGGCCAGGGTGTCCAGCAGGAGCTGGATCTTGACGCCCTCGGTCGCCGCCTCGTTGAGCTCGGTGTCGATCTGCTCCTCGGTCTTCTCCTCGGCGGCGAGGTATTCCTCGAGGGAGGCGCCGATGCGTTCGAGCTGGTCGACCATCGCGGCCTTGCGGCTCTCGACCTCCTCGCGGACGACACCCTCCGGGGCCGGCACCTCGGCGGTGGCCACCATCTGCTCGAGGGCCTTGTCCCGGGCGGCGTAGATCTGCTCGACCTGCTTGCCCCGGCTCACCCGCTCGCGGAGGTCGTTGCGCAGCTCCTCGATGGTGTCAAACTCGCTGGCCAGCTGGGCGAAGTCGTCGTTGAGCTCCGGCAGCTCCTTCTCCTTGACCGTGCGGACGGTCACCGCCACGTCGGCGTCACGGCCGGCGTAGTCGCCGCCCACCAGCTGCGTGGAGAAGGTGGTGCTCTCGCCGGCGGCCAGGCCGACCAGGGCCTCGTCCAGGCCCGGCAGGAGCTGCTTGCTGCCGACCTCGTGCGAGATGTTGCTCGCCGAGCCGCCCGGCACCTCCTCGCCGTCGACGGTGGCGTTCAGGTCGATCTGGACGTAGTCGCCCTCCTGGGCGGCCCGCTCGACGGTCTTCAGCGTGGCGAACCGCTCACGCAGGCCGTTGACCTGCTCGTCGATCTCGCTGTCGGCGACCTGGATCTCGTCCACGGTCACCTCGATGGACGCCGGGTCCGGCAGGGTGATCTCCGGGCGGACGTCGACCTCGGCGGTGAAGTTGAGCGAGTCGCCGTCGGCGAACTCGGTGATCTCGACCTCCGGGCGACCGAGGGTCTTCAGGTCGTGCTCGCGGACCGCGGCGAGGATGTTCTGCGGGATCGCCTCCTGCACCGCCTCGTTGAGGACGGTGCCCCGGCCCACCCGCTGGTCGATCACCCGCGGGGGAACCTTGCCCCGACGGAAGCCGGGAACCTGGACCTGCTGCCCGATCTCCCGGTACGCCTTCTTGAGGCTCGGCTCGAGCTCGACGAACGGCACCTCGATGGCGAGCCGCACGCGCGTCGGGCTCAGAGTCTCGACGGTGCTCTTCACAGGCGTACTCCTTGACGGATCTCAGTTGAGTCTGGGCGTGATTACGCGCATCGAGTGTAGGCGAGCCGGCCTGCGGCATCGGCAGCGCCCGGGGTGCCGCGCGGAAAAATCGGCGGTTCCCGGACGACCGGGCCGCGAACGTACAGTCGGGGTGGCGGGATTTGAACCCACGGCCCCTCGCTCCCAAAGCGAGTGCGCTACCAAGCTGCGCCACACCCCGTGGCGACGAGAAGTGTATGCCGTCCGCGCCCCCCGGACCCGCACCGGGGCCGCGCCAGCCCAACACGCCGGGACGACGCAAGGCGCGCGCCGGGTTTGCGGGGAGGCAGCAGTTTCGGGGAAAGAGTGGTCTCTCGGGGCGGCGAGGGGCCGCTTTCGGGGAAGTAGTGAGGATCTTGACGCCGAGCGACCAGCGACGCGCGGTACGGGGCTGCGCGTCCGGTTCCGGGATTCGGTAGGCTGTCGGGCGCGCCCCGCCGCAGCGGGGTGCATGCGGGCGTAGCTCAATGGCAGAGCTTCAGTCTTCCAAACTGACGGTGCGGGTTCGATTCCCGTCGCCCGCTCCACCCGCAAAGGCCCAGGTGGACCGCATGATCGCGGCACCTGGGCCTTCCATATCTCCCCCATCTTTGATCTTGCGTGCCATTCGGTGCCCCATCCGGGCTCGGGGCGGCACCGGGCCTTGTTGCCCAGCCGGTAGCTCGGGTGGCCCGTGCTTCCGGCAGTGCCAGCCGGACACGACGAGGCACTCCTGGTCGACGAGGCTGCCGTGCGGCAGCATGGCCCTCATGACCATAAAGCGCACAATGCCCGACCTGGCAACCGAGGACATCGCGGCGGCCACCGCCTTCTACGTCGAGGTACTTGGCTTCGAGGTCGTCATGGACATGGGCTGGATCGTCACCCTCAGCGATCGCGCCAACCCGGGAGCTCAGCTGAGCCTCATGACCCACGACGCCACCGCACCGGTCATCCCCGACGTGTCCGTGGAGGTCGATGATGTCGATGCCGCGCATCAGGCCGCCCGGAACGCCGGCGCTGAGATCGTGCACCCGCTCACCGACGAACCATGGGGAGTCCGACGCTTCTTCATGCGTGACCCCAACGGCAGGGTCATCAACGTCCTCACCCACAAGAGCTGACGACCCATGAGTCGGCGCGGTGTTCGGCGCCCCGCTGGCCCGCCGGATCGCCGAGTTCTTCACTGCCGGCGCGGCCTCCGCGCAGGTGCCGTTTCCGCAGCTCACGGCGCGTGAGCGGGAGATCCTGGAGCTGCTGGCCGCCGGTCGTTCCAACGCGCAGATCGCCGCCGCGCTGTACCTGCCCCCCAAGACGGTACGCAACAACGTCTCCAACGTGTTCGCAAAGCTGCAGGTGGCCGACCGCCCCGAGGCGATCGTCCGGGCCCGGGAGGCCGGCCTCGGCAGTTGAGCGGCCCGGTACGGCGTACCGGCTGCGCACCGTGATCGGCCAGGACCCGGTTCGACCGTCCCGACCGGCGGATGAGCCGGGCGGCGGGGGCTGCGTACGATGCGGGGCCGGACATCCCCGCGTCGGGTGGAGGTAGCCACGGATGTCAGGCCAGCAGGACGGGTTCGCCCTCGGCGTCGACCTCGGCACCTCGAACACGGTTGCGGTGCTGCGCTGGCCGGACGGGCGGAGCCGCCCGTTGCTCGTGGACGGACACCCGATCCTCCCCTCCGGCGTCTACGTCGACTCCGGCGGACGGTTCCACGTGGGACGGGACGCGCAACGGCTGGCCCAGGCCGACCCGGCCGGGTACGAGCCGAACCCCAAGCGCCGGGTGGCCGAGGAGACGGTCGAGCTGGGCGGCCGGGCGTACCGGCCGGCGGAGCTGCTGGCGACGACGTTGCGGACGGTGGCGGACGCCGCCGTGGCCGCGGTGGGTTTCCTCCCGCCCGCGGTGGTCACCCACCCGGCGGCCTGGGCGGCGCCCCGCCGGCAGGTGCTGCACGACGCGCTCGCGCTGGCCGGCTGGCCGCCGGCCGCCGAGCACACCCTGACCGGTCCGATCACGCCCGGCACCCGCCTGCTGCGCGAGCCGGTGGCCGCCGCCCGTTACTACGCCCAGGTGCTGCGCCGGCCGGTGCCGGTCGGGGGAGCCGTCGCGGTGTTCGACTTCGGCGGCGGCACCCTCGACGTGGCGGTGCTGCGCAACGAGGGCGCCGACCCCTGGGGCGACTCGGGATTCGCCCTGGTCGCCAGCGGCGGCGTCGCCGATCTCGGCGGTCTGGACCTGGACGCCGCCCTGGTCGGCCGGCTCGGCGAGTTGGTCGGCCCGGTGCACCCGGCCGCGTGGGCGCGCCTGACCAGCGCGACGACCACCGCGGAGTGGCGGGACCGGCATCAACTCTGGGACCACGTCCGTGGCGCGAAGGAGATGCTCTCCCGGGCCATGGTCGCGCCGGTGGCCGTACCCGGGGTGGAGGCGGCCGCCCGACTGACCCGGGAGGATCTGGAACTGCTCGCCACTCCCCTGCTGGCCCGGGCGGTGGCCGAGACCCGGGACGTGATCGCCGCCGCGGGGCTCGTTCCCGGGCAGCTCGCCGGCCTCTTCCTTGTCGGCGGGTCGTCCCGGGTGCCGCTGGTGGCCCGGATGCTGCACGCCGACCTGGGGGTCGCCCCGACCGTCCTGGAACAGCCCGAGCTGCCGGTCGCCGAGGGCGCGCTGACGGACCTTCCGCTGCCCCGCCGGGCGGCAGCCGGGACGCCACCGGCGGTGCCCGCCGGCCCGCACGGTGCGCCGCCCCAGAGCGCCCCGGCGCCGGCCGGGCCCGCACCCGCCGGCCCGCACGGCACCCGACCCGAGAGCGCGCCGACGGCCCCCACCGGGCCCGCACCCGCCGGGCCGCCCGACACGCTGCCCCAGAGCACGCCGCCGGCCGCCGGACCGCACGGCACGCTGCCGGAGGGCGCGGCGCCCGGGGGCGCGCTCCCGGCGACCACGGTGCCGGTCCCCGCCCCGCACGGCACCCTGGTCGACGACGCGCCGACGCTGCCCGGGTACGCGGGCGCCCCGGCTCCGTCCGGGTACGCCGGTGCCGGGCCACCCCCGGCCGTCCCCGGTCGGAGCGGTTTCGCTCCCTCCGGCAGGGGGCTGCCGGGGACACCCGGCGGGGAGCCGCCGGTATCGCCCGCGCCGGAGGTCGGCGCGGCCCGGCCGGGACGGGGCCGGCGGGCTCTCTGGATCGCGGTCGGCGCCGGCCTCGTGGTGATCGGTGTGGTGGCCGCGGCGGTGCTGTGGGCGCTCCGGGACCCCTACCCGGCGCTGGAGTTCCGTACCCCGAAGTTGATCGCCCGGCCCGAGGCGGGCAGCGAGCGACCGGCGGCGATGTTCACCTCGGTGCTGGCCGACCGGGCCTACCTGGCGTATCCGGGCGCGGACAACCGGCTGGAGGTGGTGGCGGTCGACGCGGCCACCGGCGACGAGCGGTGGCGCAAGCCGACCCCGGTGGCGGCGGACCGGTGGCAGGCCGTGCAGGCGCTGCCCGGCGCGGTCGCCGTGCTCGCCGACGCCTCCGGTGCCAGCACCTCCCGTGACCTGGTGGTGCTCGACGCCGGCTCAGGCAACCAGCGCTGGCGGTTGACCATCCGGGGCGACGACGCCCTGTACTTCACCAAGGAGACGGCGGTCTGGCTGGACCGGACCGGTGGCCGGCTGGTCGGGCTGCGGCTCGACAACGGTCAGGAGAAGTGGAAGCACGACAACCCGCGCAACGAGTACGGCGACGCCCGCACCGCGGTGGTGCCCGTCGGCACGGGCGAGGCGCTCGGCGGGCCCGCGTACCTCGACGGATCGCCGCGGGCGCCGTGGCTCGGGGGCGCGACCCGGCTCGTCCAGGTGGGGGCGGACCGGTCGGTGCGGGTCATCAACATGGACAGCGGGGAGATGCGCAGCCGGGGCAACGTCGCCGACGTCGACGACCTGGTGGCGGCGCGCGACGACCGGCTGTACGTCATCGAGGACACCCGCGGCTACCGGCTGCTCGCCTACGACCTGGGCAGTCTCGGCGAGCCGGTGGTGCTCTACACCGCCCCGGACGAGCGGCGCCGGGCGAAGGCGCTGGTCACCTGCGGCGAGCACCGGGCCTGCCTGCTGGAGGTGCCGGACTCCGGAGCCGACGGGACGGAGGTGGTGGCGGTCACCGAGGGGAAGGTCACCCGCCACTGGCCGGCCCCGAAGGCGGACGGGCTGGTACCGCTCGGCGAGCACCTGCTCGTCCGGCGCGACTCCCCGCAGGCCGCGGTCACCCTCTTCGACCCGGAGGGCACGGCGGTGCTGCGGGACCGGGACGGGGTGGCCGGGCGGATCGACGCCGGGAACGTGCTGCTCTTCGCGAAGACGCCGAGCAGCGTGGCGGACGACCGCAGCGTGGCCGGGATGTCGGTGAGCGCCGACGGCCCGCTCGAGATGGGGCTGCTCAAGGAGGTGCGCAGCGAGTCCTGCTCGTGGAACGCCGAGGTGCTCGCCTGCGGTGCCGAGAAGGACTTCGTGCTGTACCGGTTCACGGACTGACCCGCCCGGGTCGCTGGACGGCTCAGCCCACCGGGCGACGGATGAACCGGGCAAAGCGGGGTAAGGCGACCCCGTCCTGGTGGAGTGACGACCGGCGTCGCGGCATCCCGCGACCGGGGCCTGCGGGCGGGCGGCGGAACGCCGACCCGCCCGCGGTCACGGCGGATCAGTTGCCGCTGACCCAGTTCCAGGCCGCCACCACCCACTCGGTCTGCTGGAGGTAGGCGACCCCGACACCGGCCAGGAACATCGCCGTCACCAGGTGGGCTCCGCGTGCGCTGCGGCGTACCCGGCCCAGCTGCCGCTCCCAGACCACCCGGCCGAGCAGGCGGGCGAGCGCGAAGAGGCCGACGGCCGTGAGCAGGCTGAGCACGAAGGTGAGCAACGGGGCACCGAGATCGCCCCGGCCGGAGATCGCCCAGATCCCCCAGCAGACGAAGGCGAACAGGGCGCCGGCCGCGCTCCACTCGCCGCCCCGGCGCAGCTGGGCCAGATGCCAGCTCAGGGGGCGGCGCGGGGCGGAGTCACCGGACCAACCCGCCGTCGGATCGACGGTGGAGAACTGCTCGGTCCGCGGCCTGCTCGGCTGCCCCACCGCGGCCACCCCGCGCCGGAACGCGTCCCGCTGCGGTGGCACCACCCCGACACCGGGCTGCGGCGGCACCTCCACGGTGCGCTCGGCCCACGGCTGTGTCTGGTCCGCCATCTCGTGTCCTCCCCCTCGACCGACGCCGGCCACGGTTCCGAGGGTAGCGAGCCGGCAAATCGGTCGCCGACCCCGAAGGTGATGGGTTAGACAGTTCCGATGATCGACGCTGTAGTGCCCCGGGACGAGGACTTCGACGAGATCGCCGGGCTGCTGGCCCTCGCCTTCCACGGCGGGGTGGACCCCGAGCTGCGGGAAATCGAGCGGCCCATCTTCGAGCCGGAGCGCGCCCTGCTGGTCCGCGACGGCGGCGCCGCCGTGGCGCACGCCGGCGCGTTCAGCCGCGAGCTGACCGTGCCGGGCGCGACCGTGCCGGCGGCGCACGTGACGATGGTCTCGGTCGCCCCGACCCACCGCCGCCGGGGCCTGCTCACCGGGCTGATGCGCCGACAGCTCCGCGAGATCCGCGATGCCGGCCGCGAGCCGGTCGCGGTGCTGTGGGCCAGCGAGGGTCGCATCTATCCCCGCTTCGGCTACGGCCTGGCCGCGCAGCGGTACACGCTGAGCTGCGACACCAGCGAACTGCGGCTGCCGGAACCGGCGTCCGTCGAGGGCACGCTCCGCCTGGACCGGCCGGCCGCGCACCAGGCCGAGCTGGCCCGGCTGTACGAGCGGGTCCGCGCCGACCGCCCCGGCTGGTCGCGGCGGGACGAGCGCTGGTGGGCGTACGTGCTCGCCGACGTGACGGACCTGCGGGGCGGCGCGACCGAGCGTCGGGTGCTGCTGCACGAGGGGCGCGACGGTCTGGACGGGTACGCGCTGTACCGGACGAAGGAGGAGTGGGACCGGACCGGCCCGCGCGGCGAGGTCCGGGTCGACGAGGTGGTGGCCGGGAACCCGACGGCGTACCAGGCGCTGTGGCGGCTACTGCTGTCGATCGACCTGACCCGGCGCCTGTCGTTCGACCGGGCCGCCGTGGACGAGCCGCTGCTGTGGCTGGTGAACGAGCCTCGGCAGCTCGGCGCCCACGTCTCCGACGCTCTGTGGCTACGCGTCGTGGACGTCCCGGCCGCGCTGGCCGCCCGCCGGTACGCCGTCGACGTGGACGTGGTGTTCGAGGTGACCGACGACCTGCTGCCGGAGAACACCGGCCGCTGGCGGCTGGTCGGCGGTCCGACCGGGGCCCAGTGCGCGGCGAGCGACGCACCCGCCCGGCTCGGCTGCGACGTCCGCGTCCTCGGCGAGCTGTACCTGGGCGGGTCCGGGCTCGGGGCGCTCGCCGCCGCCGGCCGGGTCCGCGAACTGGTGCCGGGCGCCGTGGCCGAGGTGGCCCCGGCCTTCGGCTGGCACCGTGCCCCGGCCCCGATGGAGGTCTTCTGAGTCTCCGCCGCTGAGCCCGCCGCCCACGTCGATCATGAGGTTGACCGCGCAATTCGCCCGGTTTCGCCACCGCCAACTCCATGATCGCCAGCTCCGGGTGGCCGGGCGTGGGCGGGCGCGATCAGCGGTGGGACGGTACGGTCGGGTGATGGGTGATGCGGAGCGGCGACGCCGCCGGTTGCGGCACCACGGCGAGGCCGGGGCGCCGGACGGCGAAGGCGCCGCCGGGCGGGCCGGCAGGCATGAGCCCGCCGGCACCTTCGCAGACGGGCCGACCGCCACCACGGCCGCGGTGCACGACGACGACGTCTCCAGGTCGCGGCGCGGCGTCAGACGCGCCGAGCTGGAGTTGGCGGACGACGGCTCCAGGTCGCGGCGCGGCGCCAGACACGCCGAGCTCGAGTCGTCGGAGCCCCGGGGACGCCGCGGCGGCCCCGCCGAGGAGGGTGAGCGGGGGTTGCGCGGCCTGGTCGGCTCGGGCTCCTCGCAGGTGAGCCTGACCGCCGCGCTGCGGGCGCGGGACGCCGCCCGGCCGACCGACGCGGACCTGGCCGAGGCGGAGGCCCGCGTCGTGATCGTCCGGCGCAACTGGGTGCCCCGCGAGGAACTTCCCCGCGCGAACCGCTAGCCGTCAGGCGGGCAGGTCGGGCAGTTCGCGGGTCTGCTCGTACGCGGCCACCTGGGTGATCCGGCGGGCGTGCCGCGGGTTGCCCGAGAACGGCGTGGTCAGGAACGCCTCCACCAGGGCGGTCGCCTCGTCCAGGGTGTGCTGGCGGGCCCCGACGGCGATGATGTTGGCGTCGTTGTGCTCCCGCGCCAGCTGGGCGGTGTCGATGCTCCAGGCGAGGGCGGCCCGGACGCCGGCGATCTTGTTGGCGGCGATCTGCTCGCCGTTGCCGGAGCCACCGATGACCACCCCGAGGCTGCCCGGGTCGTTGACCACCCGGTCGCCGGTGTGCAGGCAGAACGCGGGGTAGTCGTCGTCCGGGTCGTAGCCGTGCGGGCCCACGTCGACGACCTCGTACCCCTGCTTGGCCAGGTGGTTGGCCAGGTGCCCCTTCAGCTCGAAGCCGGCGTGATCGGATCCCAGGTAGACGCGCATACCGCGCAGTCTGTCAGGCCGGCCTCCGTGCCGCCGCGCGGGCGGCGGCACGGAGGCGAATTCGTCACAGGATCAGCGCGGCAGCTCGGCCACGACCAGGCCGGCGCGCGCCTTCGGGGTGAACCAGGTGCTCTTGCGCGGCATCTTCTCCCGGGCCAGGTTCACCGCGACGAAGTCGTCCACGGTCACCGGGGCGATCAGGACGGCCAGCTCGGCCCGGCCGGCGTCCACCTCGCCGGTGAGCCAGCTCGCCGGGTAGTCGCCGCCCACGTAGGTGATCCGCTTGTCGCCCGGGTCGAGGCCGAGGGCGTCGCGCAGCAGCAGCCGCTCGACCAGCGCGTGGTCCAGGTTCTCCAGCCGGCCGCCCCCGACCTGCGGCAGGCTGACCGCGTACCCCTGGCCGGCGAGATAGAGGCGGACGGTGCCACCGGCCGCCGGGACCTCGACCGGGCCGTCGATCGGGCTGACCTCGGCGCCGGCGGCGCGCAGCCGGTCGACCAGTTCCTCCGGGGTGCTGGTCAGCTCGCTGACCAGCCGGTTGTAGGGCTGGATGGCGACCGAGGCGGGCGTCGTGATCACCGAGAGGAAGCGGGGCAGGCCGCCGGTCTGCGCGGCCAGGCTGCGGTGGTTGCCGTCCGCGACCACCAGCTCCCCGCCGCCGGCGAGGGCGGTCAGCTCGTCCTGCTCGGGGCCGGGGCCGACCAGCCAGATCGCGTGCGTCCGCCCGGCCTGGTCGACGTCGGTCGCGGCGGGCGCGCCCGCCACCTCGGTCGCCGCCGCGAGGGCGGCGTGCAGCTCGTCACCCCGCCCGGTCTGCAGCAGGAGTACGGGCGAGAGCAGGTGGCCCAGCGCCTCGGCCAGGGCCACCCGCTCCCGCACCTTGGCGATGAAGACGTCCTCGTTGCGGATCACCAGACCGGGCTCGTCGGCCCGGGTGGAGATCTGGTCGGTGTCGACCATGGCGAACAGCCCGTACGCGGGCTCATCGCCGGGTGCGCTGATCCGGTAGAGCACCACGACCTGCTCGGCCGGGGTGTAGCTGCCGTCCGCCTTGGCCTCGGCGAGGCGGGCCACCGCGTCGGGGAGCGCGTCGAGGAAGGGCTTCCCGATGCTGCCCGGTGCCCGGTGGGGCATCTCGATGCCGAGAGCACTGTGCGGATTCGCCTCGACGATGGCGGTGATCTCCGCGTCGTCGGCGAACTCGTCGTAGTTCTGCGCGCCGGTGCCGCCAGTGGTGATCCAGGCCCGGGCGATCGGATGCACGACCGTCATGCCCGCTGACGCTACCCGCGCCACCCACCGCGCCGTGCCGGACCCTCGCCGCTTCCATCAGGTGAAAGGAGTGGCGTAGGCGCCGCTTGTTGACAGCCGTCAGGCGGTGCGGTCGGCGCCGGCGCTGCGGTGCCGGCCGGGGACCGGCCGACGGCCCGGTGCCGGGGTGGCCGGCCGGGACGCGGCGGAGGAGGCGAGGCGTACCGTCGTCGCGCCCGGCGCGGGCCGGCCGGCCGCGGCGCCGGACCGGACCGGACCGGCGGCCCCGGGCGGCAGGGCGGCGTCGGTGGGCGGGGTCATCCGGGAGGTGGCCACCACCCGGGCGACGCCGACCACGATCGGCGGGGCCAGCAGGTCCACCATCTCGGGCGGCAGGGTCGGCCGGACGGCCGGCCAGTCGCCTTCGGCCACGGACCAGTACGTCGCACCGGAGTCCTCGGTCGCCGGCACCGGCGCGTCGTCGGACAGGTGGCGGTGCTTACCCATGGAACGCCTCCAGGAGCTGCCGGGGTGCGGCCCCGCGGGCCGCCGGCTGGGACACCTGATGAAACGAACCCCGCGCCGCCGGGGTGACGCCGGCGCCGCGGGGTCGCGCGCTGTCCGGAAGGGCCCCGCTCCACCGAAGCGTCGACCGGAGGCCCGTCCACACCTCAGTCGAAGATCGGGCCGAGCTCCCGGGTCCGCTTGAGCTCGTAGAAGCCGGGAGTGCCGGCGACCAGCAGCACGCCGTCCCAGAGCCGGCCGGCCGCCTCGCCCTTCGGGGCCGGAGTGATCACCGGGCCGAAGAAGGCGACCTGGCCGCCGTCCGGGCCGGGGGCGTGGATCACCGGGGTGCCGACCTCGGTGCCGACCGGCCGCATGCCCGCCTCGTGGCTGGCCCGCAGCGCCTCGTCGTACGCGGTCGTCTCGGCGGCGTCGGCGAGCGCCGGGTCCAGCCCGACGTCGGTCAGCGCGCCGACCAGCATCTCCCGGCCGAGCGGCTCCTTGCCGAGGTGGATCCGGGTGCCCATGGCCGTGTAGAGCTTCGCCAGCGTCTCCCCGCCGTGGGCCTGCTCGACGGCGATGCAGACCCGCACCGGGCCCCAGCCCTGCTTCATCAGGTCCTGGTACTGCTCGGGCAGGTCCCGGCCCTCGTTGAGCACGGAGAGGCTCATCACGTGGAACTGGATGTCCACCTCCCGGACCTGCTCGACCTCCAGCAGCCAGCGGGAGGTGATCCAGGCCCACGGGCACAGCGGGTCGAACCACATGTCCACGGCGGCACGTTCGGTCACGGTGATATCCCTTCACGACTTCGCACGCCGGAACTCCGGCGCCCTCCCCCCGATCCTCACCCCGGGCGGCATCGACCGGTGCCGGAATGAGAGCGTGACCTCGGCCACCGAAGGGTGTCATTGCATGGAAGACTCGGTGCGGACCGGCCGTCACGAGCGGGCCGGCGAGGCCGGTGCCGCGGGCCGCGGCGACAACAGTGGGATGGAGACGAACAGTGCCGGGAGTGCGTAACCTGACCCAGGTCGAGGCCACCGAGCGGGCCCGCCTGCTCGACGTGACCGGGTACGACATCAGCCTTGACCTGTCCACCGCCGTGCAGGCCGCCACCGGCCGCACGTTCCGCTCGGTGACGGAGGTCCGGTTCCGCTGCGCCGAGCCGGGGGCGAGCACGTTCATCGAGGTGGCCGCCGACTCGGTCCGGTCCGCCACGCTCAACGGCGCGCCGGTGGACACCTCCGGCTGGGCGGCGGAGAAGGGCCTCACCCTGGCCGGCCTGACGGCGGAGAACGTCCTCATGGTGGACGCGGACTTCGCGTACTCGAACAGCGGCCAGGGTCTGCACCGCACGGTCGACCCGGTCGACGGCGAGACCTACCTCTACAGCCAGTTCGAGACGGCGGACGCGCAGAAGGTGTACGCCTGCTTCGACCAGCCCGACCTGAAGAGCGTCTACACCTGGCACGCCACCGTGCCGGACCACTGGCGGGTGGTGTCCAACATGCCGGTAGAGCGGGAGGAGCCGGCCGGGGAGGCGCTCAAGACCGTCCACTTCGTCGAGTCGGCGCGGATGAGCACCTACATCACCGCGCTCTGCGCCGGGCCGTACCACGAGGTGCGGGACAGCCACGACGGCATCGACCTGGGCGTCTTCTGCCGGGCCTCGATGGCGCAGTACCTGGACTCGGACGACCTGTTCCTGATCACCAAGCAGGGCTTCGACTTCTTCCACGAGAAGTTCGGCGTGCGGTACCCGCTGGCCAAGTACGACCAGCTCTGGGTGCCGGACTTCAACGCCGGCGCGATGGAGAACTTCGGCTGCGTCACGCACGCCGAGTCGCACTACATCTTCCGCTCGCAGGTCACCGACTTCGAGTACGAGCAGCGCGCCAACACGATCCTGCACGAGCTGGCCCACATGTGGTTCGGCGACCTGGTCACCATGCGCTGGTGGAACGACCTGTGGTTGAACGAGTCGTTCGCCGAGTGGGCCAGCCACTGGTGCAACACCCACGCCACCCGGTTCCAGGACGCCTGGACGACGTTCCTGTCGATCCGCAAGAACTGGGGTTACCGGCAGGACCAGCTCTCCTCCACCCACCCGGTCTACTGCGAGATGCCGGACCTGGAGGCGGTCGAGGTCAACTTCGACGGCATCACGTACGCCAAGGGCGCCAGCGTGCTCAAGCAGCTCGTCGCGTACGTCGGTGAGGAGCCGTTCCTGGCCGGCCTGCGGGCATACTTCGGCAAGCACGCCTGGGGCAACGCCACCTTCGACGACCTGCTCGCCGAGCTGGAGGCGGCGTCCGGCCGGGAGCTGCGCAAGTTCGCCGCCCAGTGGCTGGAGACCGCGCAGGTCAACACGCTGCGCCCGGAGCTCACCATCGGCACCGACGGCAGCTACGAGCGGGTGCTGGTCCGGCAGGAGGCGCCGGCCGGGCACCCGACGCTGCGTACCCACCGGATCGGCGTGGGCCTCTACGACCTGGCCGACGGGCGGCTGGTCCGCCGGGAGCGGATCGAGGTGGACGTGACCGGCGAGACGACGGAGCTGTCCGCGCTGCACGGCACGCCCGCCGCCGACGTGCTGCTGCTCAACGACGACGACCTCACCTACACCAAGCTGCGGCTGGACGAGCGGTCCATGGCGAACGTGGTGCAGCACATCGCGGGCTTCGAGTCGTCGCTGGCGCGGGCGCTGTGCTGGACGGCCGCCTGGGACATGGTCCGGGACGCCGAGCTGTCCACCCGGGACTACGTCGCGCTGGTGCTGGCCGGCCTGCCCGCCGAGAGCGACATCAACCTGGTCACCGCCACGCTGCGGCAGGCCACCACCGCGCTCACCTTCTACGCCGACCCGGCGTGGGCGCCGACCGGCTGGGCCGAGCTGGCCCGTACCGCCCGCGCGGCGCTGGCCGCGGCCGAGCCGGGCAGCGGGTTCCAGCTCGCCTGGGCCCGGGCGTACACCTCCGCGGCCCGGTCCGCCGAGGACCTGGCGGCGCTGCGCGGCTGGCTGGACGGCGTCGAGGTGCCGGCCGGGCTGTCGGTGGACACCGAGCTGCGCTGGGGGGTGCTCCAGTCGCTGGTGGCCAACGGTGCGGCCGGGGCCGCCGAGGTGGAGGCCGAGCTGGCCCGGGACCGCACCGCCAGCGGCGAGCGGGAGGCCGCGTACGCGCACGCCCTGGTGCCGACCGCGGAGAACAAGGCGGCGGTGTGGGCGGCGCTCACCGGCCCGGAGGCGCTGCCGAACTGGCGCAACCGGGCGCTGCTGCAGGGCTTCACGCACCCGGCGCAGGTCGACCTCGTGGCGCCGTACCGGGAGAAGTACTTCGCCACGGTGGGCCAGGTCTGGGGCAGCCGGGACAGCGAGCCGGCGCAGGAGTTCGCCCAGCTCGCCTACCCGGCGTATCTGGTGGAGGACGACACGGTGGCGGCGACCGACGCGTGGCTGGCGGGCGACGGGCATCCGGCTCCGCTGCGCCGGCTGGTCGCCGAGGGCCGCGACGGCGTGGTCCGCGCCCTGAAGGCCCGGGCCAAGGACGCCCGGAGCGCCTGACCGGGTCCGCGCAGGCCGTTCCAGATCCGCGCAACCTCACCGAGGATGCTGCTTCGTCTCGTCGGGAGGCAGCAGTATCCCCGAGGTTGCGCGGATCTGGCGGTCGCGAGAGGGCGCTGACGAGCCCGTACGACGAAGCCCGCCCCGCGAGTTCGCGGGGCGGGCATCGTCGTACGGGAAGCGGCTAGCCCTTGCCGGCGTGGCTGGCGAGCTGGTCGAGGCCCTGGATGATGCCGCCGGCCAGGTCGCCGCCGCCGAAGGACGCCACCATGGAGAGCGCGGCGAGCTTGGCGTACGTGTCCGGGATGCGCTTGCGGGCGTACCGGCCGGTGACGATCTCCAGCTGCCGCTGGTTGGGCGACACGGCGATCAGCACCGACTTGTCCGGCTCGGCGAGCTGCCGGTGCAGCCGCTCGGCGTGCTCCCGGATCGGCTCGTCCAGGCCGCCGACGTAGACCGAGAAGACCAGCCCGGTGCCCTGGTCGGCCAGGCGGAGCGCCTCGTCGATGCGGAGCAGCTGACGGGTCGAGAAGGGCCCGTCCAGCACCTGGGGCGGGTTGCTCGTCCCGGTCGCGGCCGACATCTCACCAACGGTCACTTGCGCCTCCGGTACCCGCGGCCGGCGCCTCGCGGCCGGCCAGTTCCTGCTTGCGGCTGCTCAGCGCCGGCGCCTGCGCCCCGGCGGCCAGTGCCGTGCCGGCCGAGTCGGCCAGCTGCTCCGGACGGCCCAGGAACCAGACCGGAGTGAAGTCGAAGGGCCGGCCCGGCCGGTAGCGCTTGGCGCCGCCACCGCCGCCACGGCCGCCGACGAACGCCAGTCCGGCGATCACCAGCACCGCGGCCGCCGGGATGCCAGCGAAGACCAGCAACGTCTCGGTAACAGACAATCCCAACGCCCCCAGGCGGAAAGAGAGACCAGGAATTCCGGGTCGGGTGGACGATCATCACGACGGGTCCCCGACCCCGCTTGTGATGTTCACGTTAGCGGAGCCGACCGCCCGCCAGATTGCGGGGTGCTGATCCCACCCGCCACAGCCGTGCTCCAACTGCGCGGCCGTGGCGATCAATGTGGCGTCCGCGCCGTACCGGCCGGTGAGCAGCACCCCGACCGGCAGGCCGTCACCGGTCCGGCCGAGCGGCAGGGAAACGGACGGATCGCCGGTCACGTTGAAGATGGCGCAGTACGGCGAAAAGCGGCGCTGCCGGTCGAAATCCTCGGCCGGGTCGAGGGCGGCGAACGCGCCCACCGGCGCCTGCGGCGCGGCCAGGGTCGGGCAGAGCAGCAGGTCGCAGCCGGCGGTCCGGCGGACGCCGAGGCGTACCTGGGACTGCAGTTCACCGAGCGCGGCCAGCAGCGGACCGGCGCCGACGGCCGCGCCCCGGGAGCGGAGGAACCGGGTCAGCGGCAGCAGCTCGCTCTCCCGCTCAGGCGGCACCGGGGAGAGCGCGAGCACGTACCAGAGGGTCTCGAAGAGCGGCCACGCCGCCGGGCCGAGCGGCGCGGGGACCTCGACCACCTCGTGGCCGGCCGCGGTGAGCAGCGCGGCGGCCCGGTCGACGGCGGCCACGCAGTCGGGGTGGACGGGCTCCTCGGCGAGCATCGGCGTGGTGAAGCGGCCGATCCGCAGCCGCCCGGGCGCCGCGTCGCGGGCGACGCGCAGGTAACCGCCGGCGGGCGCGGCCGGCGGCAGGTACGGCTCGCCGGGCATCGGTTGGCCCATGACGTCGAGCAGCGCGGCCACGTCGGGGACGGTCCGTCCGAGCGGGCCGTTCACCGGCAGCCCGAACCCGCCGAACCCGAGCGGGCCGCCGGAGACCAGGCCCCGGCTCGGCTTGTATCCGACCAGACCGCAGAGCGACGCCGGGATGCGCAGCGAGCCGCCGCCGTCGGAGCCCTGGGCCACCGGCACCAGCCCGGCCGCCACCGCGGCCGCCGCGCCGCCGCTGGAACCGCCCGCGGTGTACGCGAGACGCCACGGGTTCCGCGCCGGTGGCGCCACCAACCCTTCCGAGTAGAGCGAGCAGCCCAGCTCGGAGGTGGTGGTCTTACCGAGGCTGACCAGCCCGGCGGCGGTCATCAACCGGACCACGTCGGCGTCGACGGGCGGCACGAGGTCGGCGAAGGCGGCCGAACCGAAGGTGGTCCGCACCCCGGCGGTCAGCGTGAGGTCCTTGATCGCGGTCGGTACGCCGTGCAGCGGCCCGCGCCGGTCCATCGGCACCGCGTCGGCGGCCCGGGCCGCCTCCCGGGCCCGCTCGGGGGTGACGGTGACGAACGCGCCGACCGTGTCGCCGAGCGCCTCGACCCGGTGCAGATGGTGCTCGACCAGCTCCACGCTGGACAGCTCGCCCCGGCGGATCGCGGCGGCCTGCTCCAGCGCGGTCAGGTCGTGCGGCTCGGCCATGCCCCCATCCTGCCTGGTAGCCACGCCCCTCGCACTCATCACCCGCCGCGTGCCTGCGCGCCACGGCCGGCATCGGGATGTGTGGAGACGCGGGGTGGTGTCGCAGTCGAGGCTGGGCCGCCGTCAGCCGTGCAGGAAGCGCAGGGCGTTGCGGGAGAGGAGCTTGTCGCGCTGGTCGGCGGTGAGGAAGTCCGCCTTCCGGACCACCTGACCGACCGGCCGCTCCCCCAGCGGATACGGGTAGTCGCTGCCCACCAGCACCCGGTCCTCCCCCATGGTGTCGACCAGCAGCCGCAGCGCGGCCGGGTCGAAGACCACCGAGTCGACGCAGAACCGGTCGACGTAGGAGCTCGGCGGGGCGGTGGAGGCGCCGCGTACCAGGTCGCCCCGGCGGTGCCAGGCGTTGTCGGCGCGGCCCAGCCAGAACGGGAAGCTGCCGCCGCCATGCGCGAAGCAGATCCGCAGCGTCTCCGGCACCCGGTCGAAGACCCCGCCGAGGATGAGCGCCAGCACCGAAAGGTGCGTCTCGGCCGGCATCCCGGTCAGCCAGCGGGCCATCCAGCGGTCCAGCCGCGGGCCGCCCGGCATGTCCCAGGGGTGCACGAAGACCGGGGCGCCCACCTGCGCGCAGTGGGTCAGGAACTGCACGATGCCTTCGTCGTCGAGGTCGCGGTCGCCCACGTGGTTACCGATCTCCACCCCGACGTGGCCGGCCGCCAGGCAGCGGTCCAGCTCCGCACAGGCCAGGTCCGGGTCCTGCAACGGCACCTGGCAGAACGGCACCAGCCGGTCGCCCCCGGCAGCGGTCACCGCCAAGGTGAGGTCGTTGAAGATCCGGGCCACCCGGACGGCCTGCTCGGCCGGGCGGTCGTAGCTGAAGAAGACCGGGGTGGGCGAGACCACCTGCACGTCGACGCCGTCGGCGGCCATGTCGGCCAGCCGGGTCGCCGCATCCCAGCACTCCGCGCCGACCGGCCGGAACTCCGTCTCGCCGACCATGATCATGGCGGCGCGCTCGGAGTCCACCCGCAGCCAGGGCCAGCCGGACCCGCCGCACGCCGCGGCGAGGTCCGGCCACCCCTTGGGTACGACGTGCGTGTGCACGTCCACGACACGTCCCGGCATCAGCCCTTGCCCGGGTGCAGCGCGCCGCAGTTGGTGCAGGTACGGGCCTTCTCGTCGGCGTAGAACGCCGAGAAGACCGGGGGCAGGTCGGCCGCGATGTCGCGGACCTGGAGTTCCACCTCGTGCACCTTGTGGCTGCACTCGGGGCAGTACCACTGGAACTTCTCCAGCGTGCCCTCCTCGCGGACCCGCTCGATCACCATGCCGATCGAACCGGCCTCGGGCCGCTGCGGCGAGTGCGGGGTGTTGCGCGGCAGCATCCACATCTGACCCTCGCGGACGTGCACCGTACGCGGGCCCTCGGGGAGCATCAGGTTGACGTGCATGTTGCCCTTGACCTGGTAGAAGAACTCCTCGTACGGGTCGACGTGGAAGTCGGTCCGCTGGTTGGGGCCACCCACCACCATGACGATGAAGTCATCGCTGCCCGGCAACATCTCCTTGTTGCCCACCGGCGGCTTGAGCAGGTGCTGGTTCTCCCCGATCCAGCCCTGGAAGCTGAACGGTTCGGCGATCTCACTCACGACTGACCTCCCGACGGAAGTAGGGCCACGGCCTGCATCTCGATCAGCAGGTGCGGATGCGGCAGCTGGTGCACCGCCACCGTGGTCCGGGTCGGCCCGGTGGCGTCGAAGAACTCCGCCCACACCTCGTTGTATCCACCGAAATCATTCATGTTGACCAGGTAGCTGGTGACCTGGACCAGGTCGGACAGGTCGACGCCGACCGACCGCAGCAGATCCCGGATGTTCTCGATCACCGCCCGCGTCTGCACCCGGATGTCCAGGTTGGTCGTGCCGAACTCGTCCACCTCGACACCGGCGAAGGTGTTGTCCGGCCGCCGGGACGACGTACCCGAGACGAAGACGAACCCGCCCGCCACCTTGACGTGCGGGAACGCGCCCCGAGGGACCGCCTTCCCGGCCACCACGCGCGCCCCGCCACTCACGACGAAGCCCGCAGGGTAGCCGTGCCGAGCTTCTCGACAACGGCACGGACGTGAGCGCCGGGACGCAATGGAACGGCCGCGGTGGCGGCCCCCGCGAGGAAGAGCCAGCCCTCGCGCAGCCGGACCCCGTGCCGGCCGGCCAGCCGGAGCCCCTCGTCCAGGGCCCGGCGCGGGTCGCCGAGGATCGCCGCGGTCGAGCCGACCTGCGCCACCCGGCCGTCGATCTCCAGCAGCACGCCGAGGTTGTCCAGCCCCTCCGGCACCGGCGACCAGGGCCCGACGACGAACGCGGCGGCCGAGGTGTTGTCGGCGATGACGTCCGGCAGGGAGAAGGTGAAGTTGGCGTACCGGGAGTCGATCAGCTCGATGGCCGGGGCGACCGCGCGCACCGCGTCGGTGAACGCGCCGACCGGCTCGCCGGGTTCGGGCAGGCGGTCCAGCAGGAACGCCACCTCCGGCTCCACCCGGGGGTGGATGAAGGCGGCCACGTCGACGTTCCCGCCGTCGGGGACCCGCATCACGTCGGTGAGCCGGCCCCAGATCACCTCGTCCACGCCGACCTGGGCCATCTTCGCCTTGCTGGTCAACCCCATCTTCAGCCCGACCAGCCGCTCGCCCCGGTCGAGGCGGCGCTCAAGCAGCGCGGTCTGCACCGCGTACGCGGTGTCGACGTCGAGGCCGGTCTCGGCCGCGAGCTGCGGGATGGCGGTGGCCGTGTCGGCGGCCACGCCCAGCTTCTCGGCGATCCCCGCGATGTCCGGTCCGATCATGAGTTCTCCTTGCCCGCGAGGTCCAGCGCCACGTCCACGATCATGTCCTCCTGACCGCCAACCATCCGGCGCCGCCCCAGCTCGACCAGGATCGAGCGGACGTCCACCCCGTACCTCGCGGAGGCGCGTTCGGCGTGCCGGAGGAAGCTGGAGTAGACGCCCGCGTACCCCAGGGAGAGGGTCTCCCGGTCCACCTGGACCGGCCGGTCCTGGAGCGGGCGGACCACGTCGTCGGCCGCGTCCATCAGCGCGAACACGTCGCAGCCGTGCTTCCAGCCGTGCAGCTCGGCGACCGCGACGAAGACCTCCAGCGGGGCGTTCCCCGCGCCCGCACCCATGCCGGCCAGCGAGGCGTCCACCCGGACGGTCCGCCCGGACGGGGAGCCGAGCGGCCCGTCCCCGAGGATCCGCCCGTGCTCGACCGCGACCACACTGTTCGCCACCCCGAGCGACAGGTTGTGGTGGGCGTGGATGCCGACCTGCGTCTCCGGTTCGAGCACCTGCCGGTACGCGTCGATCCGCTCGGCCACGTCGGACATCAGCAGCCGGCCGCCGGAGTCGGTCACGTAGACGCAGTGCGCCCCGTACGACTCCATCAGCTTGGCCTGGGCGGCCAGCCCGGCCGGGTCGTTCATGTGCGACATCATCAGGAACCCGGCGACGTCCATGCCGTTCTCCCGGGCCCAGGAGATGTGCTGGGCGGAGATGTCCGCCTCGGTGCAGTGGGTGGCGATCCGGACGCTGGTCACCCCGAGCGCCTTCGCGGCCTTCAGGTCGGCGATGGTGCCGATCCCGGGCAGCAGCAGCGTGGTGAGCTTCGCGCCGGTCAGCACCTCGGCGGCGGCGGAGATCCAGTCGGCGTCGCTGGCCGCGCCGTGACCGTAGTTGACGCTGGACCCGGCGAGGCCGTCGCCGTGGGCCACCTCGATGGCGGCCACCCCGGCGGCGTCCAGCGCGGCGGCGATGATCCGCACCTGGTCCACGGTGTACCGGTGCGCGATGGCGTGCATGCCGTCCCGCAGCGTCACGTCCTGGATGTAGAGATCAGTCATCGGACGGTCACCTCCGCGTGCCGTGCCGGCGCGGGGCCGCGCCCGGCCGAGCGCAGGGCCACCAGCCGCTCCGCGGTGCGCAGCGCGGCCGAGGTCATGATGTCCAGGTTGCCGGCGTACGCGGGCAGGTAGTGCCCGGCGCCGGAGACCTCCAGGAAGACGGAGACCTGCAGCCCGGCCAGCTGCCGCCCCAGCGACGGCACGTAGGTGTCGACCCGGTCGAACTGCACGTCCTGCTTGAGCCGGTAGCCCGGAACGTACTCCTGCACGGCGGCCACCATCTCGCCGACCGAGGCGGCGATGGCGGACCGGTCGGCGTCGGCGTCCGGGCAGAGGCAGTAGACGGTGTCCCGCATCAGCAGCGGCGGGTCGGCCGGGTTCAGCACGATGATCGCCTTGCCGCGCTCGGCGCCGCCGACCACCTCGATGGCCCGGGCGGTGGTCTCGGTGAACTCGTCGATGTTGGCCCGGGTGCCCGGCCCCGCCGACTTCGAGGCGATCGAGGCGACGATCTCCCCGTACGCCACCGGGGTGACCCGGCCGACGGCGGCGACGATCGGCACGGTCGCCTGCCCACCGCAGGTGACCATGTTGACGTTCGCCTCGTGCAGGTGCTCGTCGAGGTTGACCGGCGGCACCGCGTAAGGGCCGATGGCGGCCGGAGTCAGGTCGACCACGGTCCGGCCGTGCGCCCGCAGCACCGCGTCGTGGCGGCGGTGCGCGCCGGCCGAGGTGGCGTCGAAGACCAGCTCGACGTCGGCGAACTCGGGCAGCGCCACCAGGCCGTCCACGCCCTCGGCGGTGGTCGCCACGCCCAGCCGCCGGGCCCGGGCCAGGCCGTCCGACGCCGGGTCGATGCCGGCCATCGCCACCATGCGCAGGCGGTCACTCAGCCGCAGCACCTTGATCATCAGGTCGGTGCCGATGTTGCCCGACCCCAGCACCGCCACGCCGACTGTCATCGCCGAGCCCTCTTCGTTCGCGACTGCGGGGCTCGCATGCTCACTCCTCGCGCTCACGACGCCTCCCTGGAGAAACAGGTCCGCACCGAGCCGAGCCCGGAGATCCGCGCCTCGTACGCCGCCCCGGGGGTGACCGGCACCATCGGGCCGAGCGCCCCGGAGAGCACCACGTCCCCGGCGCGCAGCGGATCGCCGGCGCGGGCCATCGTGCCGGCCAGCCACTCCAGCGCGTGCAGCGGGTTGCCGAGGCAGGCCGCCCCCGCCCCCACCGAGACCGGCTCTCCGGCCTGCTCCAGCACCATGCCGCACAGGCGCAGGTCGAGGTCGGCGAGCCGGCGGGGCGCGGTGCCGAGCACGAAGAGCCCGCTGGAGGCGTTGTCCGCCACGGTGTCCACGATGGAGATGTCCCACCCGGCGATCCGCGAGTCGACGATCTCGATGGCCGGCAGCACGTGGTCCACGGCCCGGATCAGGTCGACGGTGGTGACCCGCTCGTCGGGCAGGTCCGCGCCCAGCACGAAGGCGATCTCCGCCTCCACCCGGGGCTGGAGCAGCCGGCCCATCGGCACCTCGACGCCGTCGCCGACCGCCATGTCGTCGAAGAGCACCCCGAAGTCGGGCTGGAACACGCCGAAGCTCTCCTGCACCGCCCGCGAGGTCAGCCCGATCTTCGCTCCCACCCGGCGGTGACCCTTGCCGAGCCGCTGCCGGGTGTACACCTGCTGCACCTGGTAGGCCGACTCGATGTCGCCCTCCGGCAGCAGCCGGCCCCGCAGGGGCGGGCACGGCTTCTCGTCCTGCCGGGCGACGGCCAGTTCCCGGTTGGCGGCCTCGATGTCGACGGTGGTCATCCCCGCTCCTCGCTGCGCTCGCTGACGACGCTCACGACGGTTCGCGACCACGGGGCTCGCCACCCCGGCCCGCTCCTCGCGCTCACGATGCCGGCCATTCTGCCCGCCCCGCCCGCTCACGTGAGGTCCACGCAGACGTTGGTGAGTTCGGAGTAGAAGTCGAGCGAGTGCACCCCGCCCTCCCGGCCGATGCCGGAGGCCTTCACTCCGCCGAACGGGGTGCGCAGGTCACGCAGGAACCAGGTGTTCACCCAGACGATGCCGGCGTCCAGCCGGGCTCCGGCCCGGTGCGCCCGGCCCACGTCGCGGGTCCAGACCGTCGCCGCCAGGCCGTAGTCGGTGCCGTTGGCCAGGGCGTACGCCTCGTCCTCGTCGTCGAAGGGTGCGACGTGGACCACCGGGCCGAAGATCTCCTCCCGGTTGGTGCGGGCGTCCGGCCCGAGCCCGGTCAGCACGGTCGGCTGCACGTACGCGCCGCCGTCCCGGGCGTCGCCGAAGCGCGGCACCCCGCCCCCGGCGCACACCTCGGCGCCTTCGGCCCGGGCCAGGTCGTAGTGGCCGAGCACCTTGTCCCGGTGGCCGTGCGAGATCAGCGGCATGTTCGCCGTCGCCTCGTCGGCCGGCCAGCCGTACGCCAGGTCGTCGGCGCGCTTGGCGAGCCGCGCGGTGAACTCCTCGAAGACCGGCCGCTGCACGTAGATCCGCTCGGTGCAGAGGCACACCTGGCCGCCGTTGGTGAAACTGGACCGGACCGACCCGGCGACCGCCGCGTCCAGGTCGGCGTCGGCGAAGACCAGGCCGGCGTTCTTGCCGCCCAACTCGAAGCTGACCGCCTTCACCCCGTCCGCGGCGGCCCGCATGATGGCGCTGCCGGTGGCGGACTCCCCGGTGAAGGTGATCGCGTCCACGCCCGGGTGCCGGGTGAGGAACTCCCCGGCCGAGTCGGGGCCGAAGCCGTGCACCAGGTTGAACAAGCCCTCCGGCACGCCCGCCGCGGCCATCACCTCGGCGAGCAGGGTGGCCGACGCCGGGGTCTCCTCGCTGGGCTTCACGATCACCGCGTTGCCGCAGGCCAGAGCGGGCGCGACCTTCCAGGTGAGCAGCAGCAGCGGTAGGTTCCACGGCACGATCACCGCGACCACACCGACCGGCTTGCGGACCGCGTAGTTGAGCGCCCGGCCGCCGGTCGGGGTGACCGTGGTGAACGACTCGGTCGGCGCGGTCGCCACGATCTCGGCGAACGCCCGGAAATTGGCCGCGCCGCGCGGGATGTCCAGGGTACGGGCCTGGGAGATGGCCTTGCCGGTGTCGGCCACCTCGGCGGCGACCAGATCGTCGAAGCGGCGTTCCAACTCGTCGGCGATCCGCCGCAGCACCTCGGCGCGCTCCCGCTCGCCCATCCGGCCCCACGGGCCACGCAGCGCCGCCCGGGCCGCCGCCACCGCGTCGTCCACCGTGGACGAGTCGGCCTCGACCACCTCGAAGACCGGCTCGCCGGTCACCGGGCTGCGCTTGGTGAACCGCCGCCCGGCGGCGACGAACTCACCGCCGACGAAGTTGCGCAGCAGGCCCGGGCCGTCCGGCGCATGCCCGGCCATCAGCCGCGGATCCCAGAGCCTCATGGCCGCCTCCCTCGGCCGAGCACCATCGCCGCGCCGGCCAGCGCCGCCACCGCGCCGGTCGCGACCGCCCCGAGCACCTGGTACTGCCGGCGCACCCGGCGGCGCACCTCGGCGTACGGGGTGGTGGAGAAGGAGACCAGCTCGTACTGCGACACGTACCGGCCGGGCAGCGCCCGCTCCAGGGCGTGCTCGATCCGCTTGCGGGTCTGGAACACCGGCGAGGCGACCTTGTCCCGCATCTCCACGAAGTTGGCCAGCGCCATCCGGGCGATCGCCTCGGCGTTGGCCTGCCGCCGCTGCTCGAACAGCGGCAGCGCCACGGACCACTGGTCGCCGCACTCGTCCAGGCAGCGGTCCAGCTCGACCACGTCCTCGAAGGCGCAGTTCGCGCCCTGGCCGTAGAACGGCACGATGGCGTGGGCCGCGTCGCCGAGCAGGCCCACCCTGCCGTCCACCTGCCACGGGGTGCAGCGGACCGTGCCCAGCACGCCGACCGGGTTGTGCTGGTAGTCGTCCACCAGGTTCGGCGCGAGCGGGATCAGGTCCGGGTAGTGGGTGCGGAAGTACCGCTCGATGGCGGCCGGGCTGCCCAGCGAGGCGAAGCTCGCGGTGCCGTGGGTGGGCCAGAACAGGGTGCAGGTGAAGGAGCGGTCCGGGTTGGGCAGGGCGATCATCATCGAGGTGCCCCGCGGCCAGATGTGCAGGGCGCCCGGATCCAGGGCGAACTCGCCGCCGATCGGCGGGATGCTGAGTTCCTTGTAGCCGTAGTCGAGGAAGTCCAGGCTCTCGGTCAGCGCGCCGTACCCGAGGAGCTGCCCACGCACGGCGGAGCCGGCGCCGTCGGCGCCGAGGACCACCGACGCGGTGGCGGTGACCTTGCCCTGCGGGGTCTCGAAGGTCATCTCGTTGGTGGCCGGGTCGAGCCCGACCAGCCGGTGGTCGAACGCGACCCGCACCCCGGGCCGCGCGGCGGCGGCGGTGAGCAGGGCGTTGTTCAGCGCGCCCCGGCTGATCGAGTTGATCGCCCGGTCGCCGGAGCCGCTGTACGACTGGAACTGCGGCTCCCCCTCGACGGGGTGGATCATCCGGCCACGCATCGGCAGCGCGTCCGCCATCACCTGCCGCTCCAGCCCGATCCGGCGCAACGCGTCCAGGCCGCGCTCGGACAGCGCCAGGTTGATCGAGCGGCCCCGCTCGACCTGCCCGCTGCGCGGGTCGGGCCGCCGCTCGTAGAGGGCCACCGGGTATCCGCGCCGGGCCAGGTAGCAGGCCAGCAGGCAGCCGGCCAGTCCCGCCCCGACGACGGCGATCTCCTCCCGCCGGTCACTCACTGTGCCTCCTTCGTTCGCGACTGCGGGGCTCGCAAACCCGGCTCACTCCTCGCGCTCACCGCGTCACCTTCGTTCGCGACTGCGGGGCTCGCAAACCCGGCTCACTCCTCGCGCTCACCGATTCACCTCCACGGTGGCGGCCAGCGCGTCGGCGACCCGCCAGCAGTCGTGGTACGTCGAGTAGAGCGGCACCGGGGCGAACCGGACGATGTCCGGCTCCCGCGCGTCGGCGATCACGCCGTGCTCGTGCCGCAGCCGCTTGGTCAGCTCGTTCGCACTGCCCACCCCGATCCGCATGGAAAGCTGGCAGCCCCGGCGGGCCGGGTCGCGGGGGGTGACCACGGTCAGCGGCCGGCCGACGGTCACCTCGTCCAGCAGCCGCTCCAGGTAGCCGGTGAGCCGGAGGCTGCGCTCCCGCAGCGCCGGCATGCCGACCGAGTCGAAGAGTTCCAGCGAGGTACGCACCGGTCCCATCGCGAAGATCGGCGGGTTGGAGATCTGCCACGCCTCGACGGTGGCCGGCGGCCGGGAGACCGGGGTCATCTCGAACCGGGTGGCGGCCTCGGTGCTCCACCAGCCCTCGAACCGGGGCAGGCCGGGGTCGCCCAGGTGCCGCTCGTGAACGAAGACACCGGCCAGCGCGCCCGGCCCCGAGTTGAGGTACTTGTACGAGCACCAGGCGGCGAAGTCGACGTCCCAGTCGTGCAGCGCCAGCGGGACGTTGCCCGCCGCGTGCGCCAGGTCCCAGCCGACCACCGCACCGGCGGCCCGCCCGGCGGCGGTGATCGCCGGGAGGTCCATCAGCTCGCCGGTCAGGTAGTTGACCCCGCCGAGCAGCAGCAGCGCCACGGTGTGCCCCTCGGCGGCCAGGAAGTCGAGGACGTCCTGGGTGCGCAGGGTGTCCTCGCCCGGGCGCGGCGTCAACCGGACCACGGTGGCGTCCGGGTCCAGGCCGTGGAACCGGGCCTGGCTGCGCACCGCGTAGCTGTCCGACGGGAAGGCGCTGTCCTCGATGACGATCCGGGTCCGCTCGCCGGCCGGCCGGTAGAAGCTCACCATCAGCAGGTGCAGGTTGACCGTGAGGGAGTTCATCACCACGGTCTCGGCCGGGAGCGCGCCGACCAGGCGCGCGGCCGGCGCGGTCAGCAGTTCGTGGTACGGCAGCCAGGGCCGCTCCGCCTCCAGGTGCCCCTCCACGCCCAGCCGGCGCCAGGCGTCCAGGTCGGCGAGGAGTTCTTCCCGGGTGGCCCGGGGTTGCAGGCCCAGCGAGTTGCCTGCCAGGTACGCCACCTCGGGGTACCGCCCGCCCTCGGCGGGGGGCACGTGGAACAGGTGCCGGTGGCCGGGGTCGGCGGCGTCGAGCCGGCGGGCTTCTTCTTCGGGGGTGGGCATGTCCTTCTCTCCGGTCACATCGCGGTCCGGGCCGACCACAGCTCGGGGAAGACCACCCGGGCCATGCTGCGCTGCAACCAGGCCAGCCCGGCCGAGCCGCCGCTGCCGACCTTGGCGCCCATGGTCCGCTGCACCGCCTTGATGTGCTGCCAGCGCCAGTCGCCGAACCGCTCGGCCACCTCGGTCAGCGCCTCACCCAGCAGGCGCAGGTGGTTGTCCGGGCCGCCGTCGGCGTAGATGCGCACCCACGCCGCCTCGACCGTGGGGTGCGGGTCGTGCTCGGTCGCCACGTCCCGGTCGAGCAGTTCGCCGGGAAGGTCGAAGCCGCGCCGGGCGAGCAGGGCGATCACGTCGTCCCAGAGGCTCGGCGCGGCGAGGGCGGCGGTCAGCTCCGCGTGCACCTCGGTCTGCCGGCGGAACGGGCGGATCAGGGCCGGGTCGCGCAGGCCGAGCAGGAACTCCAGCTGCCGGTACATGGCGGACTGGAAGCCGGAGCCCTCGCCGAGCCGGTCGCGGAAGCGGTTGAAGTCGGCCGGGGTCATCCAGCGCAGCCCCTGCCAGGCGGCGTTGAGCCCCTCCAGGTGCAGGGCGGCGCGGCGCAGCGGGGGCAGCGCCTCCCAGATCCGGTTGGCCCGCAGCTCCCGCTGGGCGTGCCGCAGCTCGTGGCAGGTCAGCCCGAAGTACAGCTCCATGATCTGGCTGACCATCAGGAAGGACATCTCGCCCGGATCGTCGCTGAGCGGCTGCTGCAACCGGTGCAGCGTGCTCGCCCGCACGTAGGCGTCGTAGGGCACCCGGTCGGCGAACTCCAGCGTCGGCTCGCCGCCGTTGCGCGCCGCCCGGGCCGCCCGCTGCTGCGGGGTGGCCGGCCGAACCGCCGTCGTCTGTTCCACCGTCATCTCCCTCGGTACGCGGGTAGACGACATGATCCCGCTCCTGGATCCACCGATGGAATGCCTGTTCAACGGCGGTACGGTGGTTTGACCTGTCGTGTTGAAGGCCGCACGGCTCCCGGGTTCACGAAGGAAAGGTCACGCAGTGGACGACATGGACTGGGCCCTGCTGCGCGAACTCCAGGCCGACGCCCGGCTCTCGTTCAGCGAGTTGTCCCGCCGGGTGCACCTGTCGCCGCCAGCGGTGGCCGAACGGGTCCGCCGGCTGGAGGAGTCCGGGGTGATCACCGGCTACCACGCGCACGTGGACCTGACCCGGGCCGGCCGTACCGTGGTCGCCCTGATCCGGATGTCCTGCTACGGGTCCCGGTGCATCCTCAACGACCCGGACGTGGCGGGCTGGCCGGAGATCATGGAGATCCACCGGATCACCGGGGACGCGTGCAGCATGCTCAAGGTCGCGGCGGGCTCGATCGACGAGTTCGAGCGGGTCATCGACCGGCTCGCCCCGTACGGCCAGCCGTCCAGCACGATGGTGCTCTCCACCCCGCTGGACTGGCACCCGGTCACCCCGCTGCCCCGCACCGGTTCATCGTCGGCCGGTCGCCGCCGCTGAGCGTGATCCCCCGGTCGGCGGTCCCGCGCCGGTTTGCCCCGGCGCCAGCGGGAAAGCAGCCGGCACTGCCCGTCAGCAGGATTCCGGTGCGCCGCACCGGGAGGGGGGAACCATGCGAGGGCTCGTGTCACACCGCGCCCTGTCCGCCGTACTGGGCGTGCTCGCCCTGGTCGGGGCGTTCATCCTGATCACCGCCACGCCGGCCCGCGCCGGGGAGAACGTCTTCGTCGAGGTCACGCCGAATCCCGCGCAGGCCGGCACCCGGGTGAACATCCGGGCCAGTTGCGACAACGCGAACAACCGGCAGGCCGAGGTGAACTCGGACGCCTTCGGGCGGGTGATGCTCCGACCGGACAACGGCTTCCTCACCGGGGCGGTGACCATCCCGGCCAACAAGCAGGCCGGTGACTTCCCGGTCGACCTGCGCTGCTCCAACGGGAACACCGCACAGACCGTGCTGACCGTGCTGAACATGGCCCAGCCCAGCAAGGGCCCGGCCACCGGCGGGGGCGGCACGGCGGGCGGCCGGGGCGCCGGCTCGCTGCTGCTGGTCGGCGGGCTGGTCGCGGTGGCGGTGGTGGCCGGCGTCGGCGCCCGCCGCAGGACCGGTTCGCGCTTCTGACGAGGTGCGGCCATGGCAGGCCCACGGACCCGACCCGGCCGGCAGCCGGACGCCCGGGACGACGGTCGTAGCACGCGGATCCGCGGCGACGGCCGCACCCCGGCGACGCGGGATGGCGCCGGCGGTGTCGCCGCCCTGACCGGCGCGCCCGCGCCGGCCGGCCCCGGCGGACGCCCCACGCGGATCGACGGCAGGGGCCGCGGCCTCCGGATCCAGGGCGACGGCCGGGCCGCCCGGATCCGTCGGGACGGTCGCATGCCGCCGGTCCCCGGTCGCCGCGGCACCCGCATCCACGGCGACGGCCGCACCCGGCGGATCGGTGGCCGGCCGGCCCGCCTCGACGGCAGCCCGCGCATCCAGGGCGACGGCCGCACCCGGCGGATCGGCGGCGGCCGCGGCCGGCCCGCCCGGGGCGTGGGCCACGTGCGGAACGTCCGGCCGCAGGCGAACCGGGACGCCCGCAGGACCCGGCCCGGTACGGCCGGCCGCGGGCTGCGGACCTCGCTCCGGCTGGTGACCCGGGCGACCCGTCGGTTCGCCCGCACCGCCGGCCAGGCCGCCACGGCCAGCGTCGCCACCGCCGAACCGCGCGCCCGCACCGCGCCGGTCCGGCCCACCCGCACCGCCGCCCGCTGGCGGTACGCGGCGCGGCGGGGCCCCGGCGCCCCGGTGCTGGTGATCGGCACGCTGATGGTGCTGATCATCGCGATGCTCGGCGTGGAACGGGTGACCGGTGTCACCGTGCTGCCGGACCGGCTCTTCGCCGGGATACGGCCGCCGCCGAAGAAGTTCCCGGTGCTGGCGGCGAGCCCGCCGACCGACCTCGCGATCGGCAAGCTCGGCCTGCGTGCCCCGGTGCACCGGGTCGGCATCGCCGCCGACGGCAGCATCGCCGTACCCGCGCTGGAGCGGGCCGGCGAGGCCGGCTGGTACGACCAGGGACCGACCCCGGGACAGAACGGCCCGGCGGTGATCGTCGGGCACGTCGACACCACCACCGGCCCGGCCGTCTTCCACGATCTCAAGAAACTGGACGACGGTGACCGGGTCGAGGTGACCCGGGAGGACCACTCGGTGGCCGTCTTCGAGGTCACCTCCGTGCAGCGGTACGGCAAGGAGCGGTTGCCGGTCAACGAGATCTTCGGCGACTTCAGCCAGCCGAACCTGCGCCTGATCACCTGCGGCGGCCGATGGGTGGGCGGCGCGACCGGATACGCCGACAACCTGGTGGTCTACGCGTCACTGGTCGAGGCGCGTGGCCCGTGAGCCCGGGCTCAGGCGGGCGGCCGGTGAACGGGCTCAGGCGGGCGGCCGGTGAACGGGCTCAGGCGGGCGGCCGGTGAACGGGCTCAGGCGGGCGGCCGGTGAACGGGCTCAGGCGGGTGGCCGGTGAACGGGCTCAGGCGGCCTCGGGCTCGGGCTCGCGCAGGTCCAGCCAGTCCGCCCAGCGCGGGTCCGGCGCCCGGTGCCCGAGCACCCGCCAGGCCGTCCCTTTCGGGGCCGCCGGCAGGCTGTGCAACCGCCAGCCCAGCTCCGCCGGCGTCTTGTCCCCTTTGGTGTGGTTGCACCGGGCGCAGGCGGCGACCACGTTCTCCCAGGCGTGCCGGCCGCCCCGGCTGCGCGGGAAGACGTGGTCGATGGTCTCGGCCGGACCGCGGCAGTAGGCGCACCGCCAGCCGTCCCGGGCGAAGATGGCCCGGCGGGAGAGCCCGACATGGGTGCGGTAGGGCACCCGGACGTAACGGGTCAGCCGGACCACCGAGGGGACCGGGAGCGCGTTGCGGGCGCTGTGCAGGACGCCGTCGCCGTCCGCGACGCAGACGGCCTTGGCGGACAGCACGAGGATCGCGGCGCGACGCACCGACACGACACACAGCGGCTCGTAGGTGGCGTTGAGAACGAGTGCACCGGAGCCCGCCGTGGGTCGTATGTCAGGCATCGTGCTCACCCTCCCGGTCCAGCCGCTCCTGCCGCTGTTTGCGCCGGGGGGTGCCCGCAGGCAGCGGGGAGCCGCACCGACGCCGGCCGGATCACCGACGTCCGCTGCGCCCATCGTCCCTGATCGGACCCGCGATTGCACGTACTAATCCGGGGTACCCTCATGAACCTTTCGTGGCTGTGCCACGATGACCGGTTCACCGTGACCCGGCCCGCGTCGCGGTGGGTCAGCAGCGGACGCCCAGGAGCCGTGCGGTACGAAAGCAGGGTGAGTACCGCCGACCTGATGCTCCGCGTTCTGGCCGCCGCGCCCGACCCCGGCCCGAGTCCGTCCGTCGACTGCCGGACCGACCCCCTGTGCAAGCAGGTACTGGAGCTGACCGGCTCAGTCTGGTTCGCCGAGGGCAGCTACTGGATCGTGCTGAAGCCGCTGCGGATCATCCTGATCCTGCTGCTGGCCTTCGTCGCCCGCTGGGCGTTGCATCGGGCGATCAACCGGCTCGTCCGGACGACGAGCGAGACCTCGGTGCCCACCCTGCTCAAGCCGCTGCGCGAGCGGATCCCCAGCGCCGCGGCGAACCCGGAGGACTTCGTGCCGGAGCGGCGGCGGCAGCGCGCCGAGGCGATCGGCTCGGTGCTGCGCAGCATGGTCACCGCCTTCATCTTCGGCATCGCGCTGCTGATGGTGCTGAAGGAGTTCAGCTTCGACCTGGCCCCGCTGCTGGCCAGCGCCGGCATCGCCGGCGTCGCCCTCGGCTTCGGCGCGCAGAGCCTGGTCAAGGACCTGATCGCCGGCCTGTTCATGCTGATCGAGGACCAGTACGGCGTCGGCGACACCGTCGACCTCGGCGAGGCGACCGGCGTGGTGGAGGCGGTGGGCCTGCGGGTCACCACGGTCCGGGACGGCCGGGGCGTGCTCTGGTACATCCGCAACGGCGAGATCGTCCGGGTCGGCAACAAGAGCCAGGGGTGGGCCCTGGTGGTGGTGGACCTGCCGATCGGCTTCGCCGGCACCGAGGAGGCCACCGCGGTGCTGCGTACGGCGGCCACGTCGGTGGCGATGGACCCGGAGCTGGCACCCCAGATCGTCGAGGCGCCGGAGGTACTCGGCGTCGAACAGATGACGGTGGACGGGGCGGTGATCCGCACGGTGGTCAAGACGACCGCCGACGGGCAGTTCGCCGTCGGCCGCGAGCTGCGCCGCCGGCTGGCCGAGGCGCTGGAGAACTCCGGCATCACCGCCCGGATCGCGGCGGCCCGGCTCTACCCGGGCCTGCCGCCCAACGTCCCGACTCCCGGGGAGACGGGCACCGGCGGCGCGACCTGAGGTCGGTCGCCACCCGGCCCTGCGGGGCCGGCGGTTGGCGGGGGTCGCGCGCCGTGCGGCCCCTCGGGTATCGTCCGATCGTTCAGTCGGAGATGCGACGATCAATCCGTTCACCCTAGCCAGTTGTCAGACGATCGGGCAGAATCCGGTAAGCACGCTCCGGTCGGAGCGTGCTCGTGTCCTCGCTGATCCGTAAACCTGACGACGGTTCCCGGTCGGTCCCACCACGAGTGGTCGGCCCGGGGACGATGGAGGCGACGGTGTCCGACGAGCGACCCGCCCAGGAGGGTTCGGCCACCTTCCGCGACGTGTTCAGCCAGCCGGAGTTCCGCGCCCTCTTCACCGCCAGCACCCTCTCCTGGGTCGGCGACTACCTGGCTAAAGCCGCCGTCACCGTCCTGGTCTACCGGGAGACCGACTCGGTGGCGCTCTCCGCCGCCGCGTTCGCGGCCAGCTACCTGCCCTGGCTGATCGGCGGCCCACTGCTCTCCGCGCTGGCCGAACGGCACCGGTACCGGCAGGTCATGGTGATCTGTGACGTCATCCGGATGGCGTTGATGGCACTGGTGGCCGTGCCGGTGATGCCCCCCTGGGCGATCCTCGCCCTGATCTTCGCCGCCACCCTGGCCAACCCGCCGAGCCAGGCCGCCCGGTCCGCGCTGACGCCGCACATCCTCACTGGCGACCGGCTGGTGCTGGGCCTGTCGGTCACCGCGAGCACCGCCCAGGCCGCCCAGGTCGTCGGCTACCTGCTCGGCGCGGCGATCGCCGCGATCGACCCCAACGTCGCCCTGCTGATCAACGCGGCCACCTTCGGCCTGTCGGCCGCCCTGTGCCGGTTCGGCCTCCGGGACCGGCCGCCCGCGATGACCGCCGCGCACCGCAGCCACCTGCTGCGGGAGACCGGTGAGGGCTTCCGCATCGTCTTCGGTCAGCAGGTCCTGCGGGCCATCGCCGTGGTGGTGTTCAGCGCGGTGGTCTTCTCGATCGTGCCGGAGGGGCTGGCCGCCCCATGGGCCGCCGATCGGACCGACGGCGCGATGGACGCCGGCACCGCCCAGGCGGTGATCATGGCGGCCAACCCGGTCGGCTACATCCTCGGCGGGCTGCTGATCAGCCGGCTCGTCGCCCCGGGCCGCCGGGTGGCGTTGATCCGCCCGCTGGCGGTCCTCGCCCCGGCGGCGCTCGTTCCCGCCCTGCTCGACCCGCCGCCGCTCCTGGTGGCGCTCCTCGCCGCCGGCTGCGGCTTCGCGGTGGGCGGGCTGCTGCCGGTGGCCAACGGCCTGTTCGTCCGTGCCCTGCCGGACGGCTACCGGGCCCGCGCGTTCGGCGTGATGGCCAGTGGGACGCAGATCACCCAGGGTGCGGCCGTGCTGGTCACCGGGGCGCTCGCCGAACGGTTCAACATCCCCCTGGTGGTGGGGGTGTGGAGTGCCGCCGGAGTGGGGCTGATGCTCCTGGCGGTGCTCACCTGGCCGCGCCCGGAGACGGTGGCCGCGACCGTCGCGGCGGCCGAGGCCGACTCGGTCGCCCGGGACGGCGCCGGCCCAGACGCGCACACCCCGGCCATGACGGGCGCGTCCGGCGTGATCGGCAACCGCTCCGGTGAGCGGGACCGGCGCCGGCACGCGGTGGGGTGAGCTGACTCCCGCCGGCCGGTGGGCGGGGCGGTTGCGCAGTCGGCACCTGGCAGGATGGAAGGGTGAATTCCCCAGGCGAGTCGATGACCCTCTTCGAGGCGGTCGGCGGCGAACCCACCTTCCGCAAGCTGGTGGATGAGTTCTACGCGGGTGTGGCCGATGACCCGCTGCTGCGCCCGATGTACCCGGAGGAGGACCTCGGCCCGGCGGCCGACCGGCTGACCCTGTTCCTCATGCAGTACTGGGGCGGCCCGCGCACCTACTCGGAGCAGCGTGGCCACCCGCGGCTGCGGATGCGGCACGCGCCGTTCCGGATCGGGGCGGCCGAGCGGGACGCCTGGCTGCGCCACATGCGGCGCGCCGTGGACCGGCTGGACCTGCCGCCGGAAATCGCCAGCGCGCTCTGGGACTACCTGGAGCGGGCCGCGTACTTCATGGTCAACGTGATGGAGGACCCGGCCGCCGGGGCCTGACGGCAGCGAATCGCGCGGCGTCGGGGCCCGGGGGCCCCGGCCAACGCGGTCAGAGCAGGGCGCCCTCGTCGTGCAGCCAGTCCACGAAGGTGGTGGCCACCGCGGCGCCGCAGTCGAGCATCTCGACCAGCAGCGCGTCGTGGGTGCCGGCGCCGAGCGGGACCTGGAGCTCCGCGTAGATCGGGAGCTGGCCGCGCTCGGTCGGATCGCCGATGTACGCCTTGCAGAACCGTCGAGTGTGGTTCCACTCATTGACCACGCGGTAGGCGCGATCGGCCCAGTCCGGCGGCACCGTCGCGTGTGGACGGGCCCGCATCACCAGGATCTCGTCGTCCGGCCCCTCCAGCGTGACCAGCACCGCGTGCCGCTCCCACATGGCCAGCAGGTTGCCGTCGCCGTCGGCCAGGTAACGCACGTCGAGCAGGTCGAGCGCGTCGCAGACCCGGCGGAGGGTGACCGGGGCGACGGTTGCCGGCATGTCCGCGATCACGGGCCGCTCGGCGGCCGGGGTGTCGTCCCCCGGCTGGCGGGGGGTCGGTGGTCCGACCCGGACGGTTTCCTCCACTGTGATCCCGGTTCGAGTTTCCGGATCGCCGCCACTGGCGGGACCTGGGCGCCATGACCACCACGGCATCGCTCGCGCACCTCACTCCCCAGCGGATCCAGCCGCCTACGGTGCGTTGGATCCGAGCATGGACGGTACCCGTACAGCCGGGCTGAGGCATCCCCCCAACGGACGCACCAAACCGGAAGAATGATCCGGGGTCATCCGTTCGGATGAGTGATTGTGGGCGTAAGGCCCAGTTCCGCCACCTTCCGCGACCAGGCCGCTCCGTACGGTCCGACCAGACCGACCCATCGGCCGGCGACGCGTACCCGGATGTCGCCGGTGCCGACGAAGCCCATCCGGACCAGCCCCTGCACCAACCGCTGCGGCACCTCCACCGGGGCGTCCGGCGCGTCGTCCGGAGTCACCACCACGGCGACGTGGTCCAGCAATGCGTCCCGCAGCGCGCGCTCCCCCACCGCGCGGCCCGCCACGCCGTGCGTGGCCGCCTCGCGCAGCGTCCCGGCCGCCGCGGCGGCGATCCGGCGTACGTCCTCGGCGGGCAGGGACTCCACCGCCCGACTGGCCGGCGGCGGCAGCGGCCAGCGCCAGCCGTCGTCGCGACGCCGGGGCAGCGCGGCGCCCCCGGCCGACAGCTCGGCCAGCAGCTCCCCGGCGGCGACGGTGACGTCACCCGGCGCCGTCCCGGTGACCGTGCGGACCACCAGGACGCCCCACGGCAACCGGGCCCAGAGGGCGGTACGGCCGACGCCGGGCACCGGCCGGAGCCGGACCAGGGTGGCCGGGTCCAGCCGGATCAGCCGGGCCAGGAAGGCCCCCGCGTCGGCCACCCCGTCGAGCCCGTGCCCCGCCGTCGGCCCGGTCACCCAAACTCCTCGGTTCGCGGCCGCGGGGCTCGCCGAACCGGCCCGCGCCGCACGCTCACGCCGCCCCCTCGGCTCCCGGCCGCGGGGCGCGCGGAACCGCTCCGCGCGCTCACTCCGCCACCCCCGGCGCGTACCCGAGCAGGAAGGCCCGCTCCTCCGGGGAGATCCGGCGGGGCCGCTGCGCCGCCAGGTCGAACGGGACGAGGACGGACCGGGCCCGGCTGGCCAGCACCTCGCCGTCGTACAGCTCGTAGGCGACCGTGAACGAGGCGGCCCGCAGCTCCTCCACCCAGAGCTCGATGCGGACCGTAGGCGCCGCCTCCGCGGTGGCCCGGCCCAGCGCGTAGTCGACCGGGCGCAGGTAGTCGACCTCGTGCCGGCGGATGACCACCCCGTCGGCGAACGAGCCCACCCCCCACGCCCGCCCGCCGGCGAACATCAACGCCACCCGCGCCTCCTCGTAGAGGGTGAGGAAGCGCGAGTTGTTGACGTGCCCGTACGCGTCCAGGTCGGACCAGCGCAGCGTGCAGTGGTAGACGAAGCGGTCAGTCACGGGTGAGCTTGCGGTAGGTCACCCGGTGCGGACGGGCGGCCTCGGCGCCGAGCCGGTCGATCTTGTTCTTCTCGTACGCCTCGAAGTTGCCCTCGAACCAGAACCATTTGGCCGGGTTCTGGTCGTCGCCCTCCCAGGCCAGGATGTGCGTGGCGACCCGGTCCAGGAACATCCGGTCGTGGGAGATGACCACGGCGCAGCCCGGGAACTCCAGCAGCGCGTTCTCCAGGCTGCCGAGGGTCTCCACGTCCAGATCGTTGGTCGGCTCGTCGAGCAGGATGACGTTGCCACCGATCTTCAGGGTCAGCGCCAGGTTGAGTCGGTTCCGCTCGCCACCGGAGAGCACCTTGGTCGGCTTCTGCTGGTCCGGCCCCTTGAACCCGAACGCGGCGATGTACGCCCGCGACGGCATCTCGACCTTGCCGACCAGGAGGTGGTCCAGCC
Organism: Micromonospora sp. NPDC006431; assembly: GCF_042870725.1. Taxonomy (NCBI): domain Bacteria; kingdom Bacillati; phylum Actinomycetota; class Actinomycetes; order Micromonosporales; family Micromonosporaceae; genus Micromonospora; species Micromonospora sp. NPDC006431. The sequence goes on along the minus strand of NZ_JBIAHQ010000020.1, from coordinate 86,667 downwards.
CGTCGGAGACCGTCTCCCAGACCGTCTTGTCGCCGGCCAGACCCGCCCGGCTCTGGTCGACGTACGACAGCGAGACCGTGTCGCCGACCTTGACCGAGCCGGTGGTCGGCTCCTCCAGCCCGACGATGGTCTTGAACAGGGTGGTCTTGCCGACGCCGTTCGGGCCGATCACGCCGACGATGCCGTTGCGCGGCAGCGAGAAGCTGAGGCCGTCGATCAGCACCCGGTCGCCGAACGCCTTGGTGAGGTTGTTGACCTCGATGACGGTGCTGCCCAGCCGCGGGCCCGGCGGGATCTGGATCTCCTCGAAGTCCAGCTTGCGGGTCTGCTCCGCCGCGGTGGCCATCTCCTCGTAGCGGTCGAGCCGGGCCTTGGACTTGGTCTGCCGGGCCTTGGCGTTGGAGCGGACCCACTCCAGCTCCTCGTCGAGGCGCTTCTTCATCTTGGCGTCGCGGCGCCCCTCGACGGCCATCCGGGCGGCCTTCTTCTCCAGGTAGGTGGAGTAGTTGCCCTCGTAGCCGATGGCCCGGCCGCGGTCCAGCTCCAGGATCCAGCCGGCCACGTTGTCGAGGAAGTACCGGTCGTGGGTGATCGCGATGACCGTGCCGGCGTACTTGGCCAGGTGCTGCTCCAGCCACTGCACGCTCTCCGCGTCCAGGTGGTTGGTGGGCTCGTCGAGCAGCAGCAGGTCCGGCGCCTCCAGCAGCAGCTTGCACAGCGCCACCCGGCGGCGCTCACCGCCGGACAGCTTGGTCACGTCGACGTCCGGCGGCGGGCAGCGCAGCGCGTCCATCGCCAGCTCGAGCTTGGAGTCGATGTCCCAGGCCTCGGCGTTGTCCAGCTCCTCCTGGAGCCGGCCCATCTCCTCCATCAGCTCGTCGGAGTAGTCCGTGGCCATCTGCTCGGCGATCTTGTTGAACCGCTCCAGCTTGGCCTTGGTCTCGGCGACCGCCTCCTCGACGTTGCCGAGGACCGTCTTGGCGTCGTTCAGCGGCGGCTCCTGCGCCAGCATGCCGACGGTGTAGCCGGGCATCAGCCGGGCTTCGCCGTTGCTCGGCTGGTCCCAGCCTGCCATGATCTTGAGGAGGCTGGACTTGCCGGCGCCGTTCGGGCCGACCACACCGATCTTGGCCCCCGGCAGGAAGTTCAGCGTCACGTTGTCGAGCACGACCTTGTCGCCGTGCGCCTTGCGCGCCTTTTCCAGGACGTAGATGAACTGGGCCACGGTGCGGGCTACCTCCGTCGGTTGCGTCTGGGTCGCGGGCACGGGCGCGGGTCGGCATCTCCGCCCGCCGCCGCCGGCCGGGGCCGGCCACGCGCACGCCACCGTCAATCCTGACAGGTACGGCCCGCTCCGCCCACATCACCCCGCCCCGAGTGACTGGTCGAGGTGCTCGTCGGGGGTTGTCTACAAGATCACGTCTGTGGTTCGGTTGGGGTGGGACGGGTACCTGACTCCGCACGGGGGAACAGACGCCGCAGCTACGCTCAGTACGCTCATCGCGGTGGACCCGTCAGCACCCGGAGGTGGCCGATCGTGACCGTCCGTAGCTCCTTTGTCGTAGTGGCGAACCGACTGCCGGTCGACGAGGTGAGCACACCCGAAGGACGGCAGTGGCGGCGGAGCCCGGGCGGGCTGGTCACCGCGCTGCACCCCGTCCTCGCCGACCACCAGGGCACCTGGGTCGGCTGGGCCGGCGGCACCGGGGCCGCGCCGGAGCCGTTCGACCTGGAGGGGATCCGGCTGCATCCGGTGCCGCTGAGCGCCGAGGAGTTGGAGCGCTACTACGAGGGCCAGTCCAACGCGACGATCTGGCCGCTCTACCACGACGCCGTGGAGACCCCGGTCTACAAGCGCCGCTGGCGCGAGACGTACCGCCTGGTCAACGCCCGGTTCGCGGAGGCCGCGGCGGACGTCGCGGCCGAGGGCGCGACGGTCTGGGTGCAGGACTACCAGCTCCAACTGGTCCCGGCGATGCTCCGCGAGCTGCGGCCGGACCTGCGGATCGGGTTCTTCCTGCACATCCCGTTCCCGCCGATCGAGCTGTTCATGCAGATGCCGTTCCGGACCGAGATCCTGCGCGGCCTGCTCGGCTCGGACCTGGTCGGCTTCCAGCAGCGGCTGGCCGCGCAGAACTTCGTCCGGCTCGCCCGGCACCTGCTCGGGCTGCGCTACGAGGGGCAGATGATCCAGGTCGACGGCCGGCAGGTGAAGGCCGGCGCCTTCCCGATCTCCATCGACACCCGGGAGATGGAGCGGCTGGCCGAGGACCCGGCGATCCAGGCCCGGGCCAAGCAGATCCGCGAGGAGTTGGGCAATCCGAAGACGATCGTCCTGGGCGTCGACCGGCTGGACTACACCAAGGGCATCGAGCTGCGGCTCAAGGCCTTCCGCGAACTCCTGGCTGACGGAAAGTTGACAGTTCCGGACGCCGTCATGGTGCAGGTGGCCACGCCGAGCCGGGAACGGGTGGAGCACTACCAGGCACTTCGAGTGAAGGTCGAGCGGGAGGTCGGCCGGATTAATGGTGAATTCGGACGGGTCGGCGTGCCGGCGGTGCATTATCTGCATCAGTCGTACAGTCGCTCCGAACTTGCCGCGATGTACGTCGCGGCAGACGTGATGATGGTGACCCCGCTGCGAGACGGAATGAATCTGGTGGCCAAGGAGTACGTCGCATCGCGCGCCGACCAGGGCGGCGCGCTCGTGCTCAGTGAGTTCGCCGGCGCCGCCACTGAGCTGCGCCAGGCCTTCCTGTGTAACCCCCACGACCCCGACGCGGTCAAGGACGCGCTGCTGCGCGCCGTGCACGTCGAGAAACCCGAGGCCCGCCGCCGGATGCGGATAATGCAGCGCCACCTGCGCACCCACGACGTGGGGCACTGGGCCAAGTCGTTCCTGACCGAACTCGGCGTGCCCGATGCGGAGGCGGCGTGAACTCCCCCAGCACCGCCACCCACCCCGTCATGGATCCCGAGCTGCGTGCCGCCATCGGCCGGATCGCCCGGGTTCCGCAGCTCCTGGTCGCCTGCGACTACGACGGCACGCTCGCGCCGATCGTCGAGGACCCGAGCAAGGCCGTCCCGCTGCCCGAGTCGGTGGCCGCGGTCCGCGCGCTGGCCTCGCTGCCGCAGACCACCGTCGCGGTGGTCTCCGGGCGCGCGCTGCGCGACCTGGCCACGCTCTCCCGGCTGCCCAGCGAGGTGCACCTGGTCGGCAGCCACGGCTCGGAGTTCGACATCGGCTTCGTCGAGCGGCTCTCCCCCGAGCTGATCGCGGTGCGGACCCGGCTGCGGGACACGCTGCGCCAGATTGCCGCCGACCACCCCGGCGTACGGCTGGAACGCAAGCCGGCCAGCGTCGCGATGCACACCCGCGGGGTGGACCCGCAGGTGGCCGCCTCCGCCGTCGAGGCGGTGCGCAGCGGCCCGGCCACCTGGGACGAGGTGACCGTCACGCAGGGCAAGGAGGTCATCGAGCTGTCGGTGGTGGCCACCCACAAGGGCACCGCCGTCGACCAGCTCCGCACCCAGCTCTCGGCGAGCGCGGTGCTCTTCATCGGCGACGACGTCACCGACGAGAACGCCTTCGGCAACCTGCACGGCCCGGACGTCGGCATCAAGATCGGCCCCGGCGACACCCAGGCCGACTACCGGGTGGCCGAGCCGATCGAGGCGGCCCGGGCGCTGGGCCTGCTGCTGGAGACCCGGCGGCACTGGCTTTTCGGCGAACGCGCGGTGCCGATCGAGCGGCACTCGATGCTGGCCAACGGCCGGACCGTCGCGCTGCTCACCCCGGACGCCAAGATCACCTGGCTGTGCCACCCGAAGCCGGACTCGGCGGCGATCTTCGCCGACCTGGTCGGCGGCAGCCCGGCCGGGCACTTCAGCATCTCGCCGGAGCGCGGCGGCATCCCGCTCGGTCAGCGCTACCGCAGCGGCACCATGACGGTGGAGACCCGCTGGTCCGGGCTGACCGTCACCGACTGGCTGGACGTGCCGGCGGCGGAGACCACCCCGGACGGTCCGGCCGTCGTCACCGGCGACTCGACGCTGGTCCGGGTGCTCACCGGCTCCGGCCGGGCCCGGGTGGACTTCGCCCCTCGGCCGGAGTTCGGCCAGGTGGCGGTGCAGTTGCAGCCGATCGACGACGGCCTGCTGGTGCTCGGCTCCAACGAGCCGATGGCGCTCTACTCCCCCGGGTTGAACTGGGACGTCACCAGCGACGGGGTGAACGAGACGGCGAAGGCCGTGGTCGACCTGTCCGCGCTCGGCGGGCAGGTCGTGCTGGAGCTGCGCTTCGGCACGCAGAGCCTGGAGCACCACGCGGTGCCGATCCACGAGCGGCAGGCCGCCGCCGAGCAGCCCTGGAAGGACTGGGTGGCCGGGCTGCGGCTGCCCAGCACCGCCCGGGACCTGGTCGCCCGCAGCGCGCTCACCCTGCGCGCGCTCTGCCACGAGCCCAGCGGCTCGATCCTCGCCGCGGCGACCACCTCGCTCCCCGAGGAGCTGGGCGGCGTTCGGAACTGGGACTACCGCTACTGCTGGCTGCGGGACGCGTCGATGACCGCCCGGGCCCTGGTCGACCTCGGCTCGACCGAGGAGGCCGAGGCGCTGCTGCGTTGGATCGACGGCGTGGTCGAGCGCACCGGCGGGCACCCGGAGCGACTGCACCCGCTCTACACCGTCGACGGGTACGAACTGGGCGCCGAGGCGGTCATCGACACCCTGCCCGGGTATGCCGGCTCCCGGCCGGTCCGGGTCGGCAACCTCGCCAACCACCAGCTGCAGCTCGACGTCTTCGGCCCGATCGCCGACCTGATCGCCGCGGTGGCCGACGCGCGGGGCTCGGTCCGCGAAGACGAGTGGCGGGTGCTGGACAACATGGTCGAGGCGGTCCGCCGCCGCTGGCACGAACCCGACCACGGCATCTGGGAGGCCCGCCTCCCGCCGCGGCACCACATCTTCTCCAAGGTCATGTGCTGGATGACCGTCGATCGGGCGCTGCACGTGGTCCGGCAGCACGGCCACGAGGACCGGCCGGAGTGGGTGGAGCTGCGCGACCGGATCGCCGCGAACGTGCTGGAGTACGGCTGGCACGAGGTGGCCGAGGCGTACAGCGTCGCGTACGGGCACGAGGACATGGACGCCTCGTCGCTGTGGATCGGCCTGTCCGGGCTGCTCCCGGGCGACGACCCGCGCTTCCTGTCCACCGTGCTCAAGATCGAGGCGGACCTGCGCAGCGGCCCGGTCGTCTACCGGTACCACTGGGACGACGGCCTGCCCGGCCGGGAGGGCGGCTTCCACATCTGCACGGCGTGGCTGGTCGAGGCGTACCTGCGCACCGGCCGGCGCACCGACGCGGAGGAGCTGTTCGTCCAGATGATCGACACAGCGGGCCCGACCGGGCTGCTCCCGGAGCAGTACGATCCGCTCGCCGAGCGCGGCCTGGGCAACCACCCGCAGGCGTACAGCCACCTCGGCCTGATCCGCTGCGCCCTGCTGCTGGACAACATGCTCAAGCAGTGACCTCACCAGCGACATCGGCGGCCGGAGACGACGAGTCTCCGGCCGCCGTTCATTGCTCCCGCACACCGACGGACAGCCCGCACCCACGACCGGCCGGGGAGCCCGCTCGCGGAGGGATCAAGCCTGACCGCCCGGAACGAGCGGGCTCCCCGGAAACCCCGACGCCCCGGACCCGGGGTCAGACGTCGAGCACCCCCACCACATCGCCGATGACGACGATGGCGGGCGGGCGGACGCCTGCCTCGAGCACGTCGACCGCCACCGCGCCGAGCGTCGAGCGGAGTGTCCGCTGGCCGCTGGTCGTGCCCTCCTGGACCACGGCCACCGGGGTCTCCGCCGGGCGGCCGTGGGCGACCAGGGTGGCGCTGATCGCGGCGAGGTTCTTCAGGCCCATCAGGACGACCAGCGTGCCGCGCAGGCCGGCGAGGGCGTCCCAGCGGACGAGGGACGCCGGCGAGTCGGGGGCCAGGTGGCCGGAGACCACGGTGAACTCGTGCGCCACCGCCCGGTGGGTGACCGGCACACCGGCCACCGCGGGTACGGCGACGGCGCTGGTCACCCCGGGCACCACGGTCACCGGTACGCCCGCCTCGGCGCAGGCCAGCAGCTCCTCCCCGCCCCGGCCGAAGACGTACGGGTCGCCGCCCTTGAGCCGGACCACGAACTTCCCGGCCCGGGCCCGGTCCACCAGGATCCGGTTGATCTCCTCCTGCGCGCGCGACGGCCCGTACGGGATCTTTGAGGCGTCGACCAACTCCACATCGGGGCGCAGTTCGTCGAGGAGCAGCCCGGGGACGAGGCGGTCGGCGACCACCACGTCCGCCCCGGTGAGCAACCGCCAACCCTTCACGGTGATCAGCTCCGGATCACCCGGCCCCGCGCCCACCAGCGCCACCCGTCCGGGTGCGCCGCCGGTCCTACCGGACGGTTGGGGACGCACGCTCAGCAGTTCGCGGACGGCGTCCCGGACGGCCATCGCGCGGCGCGGGTCGCCGCCGCCGAGCACGGCGACGGTGACCGGGCCGTGCCGGGTGACCGCCGGGGTCCACGCGGTGGCCGCCGCCCGGTCGTCGGCGCGGACACAGAAGATCCGGCGCTCGGCGGCGACGGCGCTGACCGCGGCCGCGGCGGCCGGGTCGTCGACGGCCACCTGGACCAGCCAGGCACCGTCCAGGTCGGCGGGGGCGAAGCGGCGCGGCACCCAGTGCAGCCGGCCCGCGTCGGCGTGCGCCCGCAGCGCCGGGGTGAGCTCCGGCGCGACCAGCAGGACGTCCGCGCCGGCGTCGAGCAGCGCGGGCACCCGCCGGGTGGCCACCGCTCCCCCACCCACCACGACGACCCGCCGGCCGGCCAGCCGCAGCCCGAGAGGGTACGGGTTGCCAGTCACGCCGCCGCCTCCCTACTGAGCCTGATGGTTCGCTCGCTCACTTCTCCGCCACGCCCGCCGAGTCGAAGGTGGCCACCTCGTGCAGCACCCGGACCGCGCCGGTGACGATCGGGAGCGCGAGCAGCGCGCCGGTGCCCTCACCGAGGCGCAGCCCGAGGTCGATCAGCGGGTCGAGGCCGAGGTGCCGCAGGGCGGCCGTGGCACCCGGCTCGGCGGAGCGGTGCCCGGCGACCATCGCCCCGACCGCGTCGGGTGCGAACGCGGCGGCCGCCAGCGCGGCGCTGACCGCGATCACCCCGTCCAGCAGCACCGGCACCCGGCGCGCGGCGGCCCCCAGGACCAGCCCGGTCAGCGCGGCGTGCTCCAGCCCGCCGACCGCGGCCAGCACGCCCAGCGGGTCGGCCGGGTCCGGCGCGTGCCGGTCGAGCGCCGCCCGCACCACGCCGACCTTCCGCGCGTACGTCCCGTCGTCCACCCCGGTGCCGCGCCCGGTCACCTCGGCCGGGTCGGCCCCGGTGAACGCGGCGACCAGCGCGGCGGCCGGGGTGGTGTTGCCGATGCCCATGTCACCGGTCAGCAGGATGCCCGCCCCGGCGTCGACCAGTTCCCCGGCGATCCGGATGCCGGTCTCCACCGCCGCCCGCGCCTCGTCTCTGGTGAGCGCGGCGGTCACGGTCATGTCCCGGGTGCCGGGGCGGACGGCCGCGGCGACCAGCCGGGGCCCGGCCGGGTCGGCGGCGTCCGCCGCCGGGTCGATCGGGAGCGGGGTGGCGACGCCGACGTCGACCACGGTGACGGAGGCGTCGGCCTGCCGGGCGAACGCGTTGACCACCGCGCCGCCGGCCAGGAAGTTGCCGATCATCTGCGCGGTGACCTCCTGCGGCCACGGAGTCACGCCCTGGGCGTGCACGCCGTGGTCGCCGGCGAAGATGGCCACCGCGGCCGGCTCGGGCCGCGGCGGCGGGCAGGCTCCGGCCAGCCCGGCGAGGCGTACGGAGAGGGGTTCCAGCGCACCGAGGGAGCCGGCGGGCTTGGTCAGCCGGCCCTGCAGCTCGCGGGCCGCCGCCATGGCGGTCTCGTCGAGCGGCCGGATCGCCGCCACGGTGGACTCCAGCATCATGCCTCCAGGATCTCCGCCAGCACGTCGGTGAACGCGTCGGTCGTCGCCGGATCGCGCACCGCGATCCGCAGCCAGTCCGGGCCGAGCCCGGGGAAGGTGTCGCCCCGGCGTACCGCCCAGCCGCGCTCGCGCAGCCGCTCCCGCACCCCGGCGGCGCCGGGCAGGTGGACCAGGACGAACGCGCTGGCCGGGCGGCCCGCGACGCGTACCCCGGGGAGGCCGGACAGGCGGGCCACCAGGTGCTCGCGGTCGGCGGCGAGGCCGGCGGCGATGGCGCGCTCGGCCGCCACGGCGGCCGGGGACGCGCAGGCGGTGGCGGCGGCGAGCGCCGGGGTGGAGACCGCCCACAGCGGCTGGGCGGCGGCGAACCGGGCGAGCAGCGCCGGCTCGCCGAGCAGGTAGCCGATCCGCAGGCCGGCCAGCCCCCAGGTCTTGGTGAGGCTGCGGACCACCACCAGGCCGGGCAGGTCGCGGCGGTCGGCCAGGGACTCGGGTTCGCCGGCCACGCCCGGGGCGATGGTGGTGTCGGCGAACGCCTCGTCGACCACGAGCACCCGGCCGGGGCGGGCGAGCGCGGCGACCTGCGCGGCGGGGTGCAGCACCGAGGTGGGGTTGGTGGGGTTGCCGACCAGCACCAGGTCGGCGTCGGCGGGTACCCGGGCCGGGTCGAGCCGGAAGCCGTCGGCCGGGTCGAGCAGCACCCGCTCGACGGCGTGCCCGGCGGCCCGCAGCGCGGCCTCCGGCTCGGTGAACTGCGGGTGCATCACGACCGGTCGCCGGGCGTCGCGCAGCGCCCGGGCGATCAGCACGAAGCCCTCCGCCGCGCCGGCGGTGAGCAGTACCTCCTCCGGGGTACGCCCGTGCCGGGCGGCGACGGCGGCCCGGGCCGGACCGGGATCGGGGTACGCGGCCAGCTCGCCCAGCGCCGCGACGAGCGGGTCGGCCAGCCAGTCGGGCATCGGGGCGCGGCGGACGTTGACGGCCAGGTCGACCAGCCCCGGGGTCGCCTCGGCGTCCCCGTGGTGCCCGAGGTCGGGCTCGTCCCGCCGGTTCGCTCCCGGCCCGGCGGCGGCCGGCGTCCCGGTCAGCTGAGCACGCATGTCCGCGATCCTGCCGGGAAGCCGCCGCCCGGGACAGCGGATCCCGGCGTGGGACGCGTCACCACCGCTCGACCCACTCGCCCGTTTATGAATTCTTCTCATTTCCGAATCGGAAATGTCATAGCTTGACCTCGTGAGCAACCGACCCCGTGCCTCCGCTGGTCGTGCCGTTCTCCTCCTCCGCGCCGGGCTCATCGCCGGCATCGTGGTCTCCGCCGCGATGTTTCCACTGGCCGCCCTCAGTGGCATCGGCGCCAAGGCCACCGCACACGCAGTGGAGCAGAAGACGAACATCCTCAAGACCGCGCTACCCGCCGAGACCTCGTACCTCTACGCGCCGGACGGCAAGACCGTGCTGACGATGTTCTACGAGGAGTACCGGCAGTACACCAAGATCCAGGACATCTCGCCGAACGTGCAGCAGGCGATCGTCGCCGCCGAGGACAACCGCTTCTACCAGCACCGCGGCGTCGACCCGAAGGGCGTGGCCCGCGCCTTCGTCGCCAACTCCCGCTCCGGCGGCGTCTCCCAGGGCGCCTCGACCCTGACCATGCAGTACGTCCGGATGGCCCTGCGGGACAGCGCGAAGACCCCGAAGGAGGTCCAGGAAGCCACCCAGCAGACCAGCCTGCGCAAGGTCAAGGAGATGCGCATGGCGCTCGACATCGAGAAGCACCTCAGCAAGGAACAGATCCTCGAGCGCTACCTCAACTCGGCCTACTTCGGTCACCGGGCGTACGGGATCTACGCGGCCTCACAGATCTTCTTCTCCAAGACCCCGGCCACCCTCACCCCGACCGAGGCGGCCACCCTGGCCGGCCTGGTGAAGTCCCCGTCGGAGTACGACCCGATCACCTCCGACCAGAAGGACGCCACCGGCCGGCGCAACTACGTGCTCGACAACATGGCCCGCCTCGGCTTCCTGTCGCCCGACGCCGCCTCCCGGGCCAAGGCCGAGCCGATCCGGCTGCGGCTCACCAACCCGCCGAACGACTGCGCCGCACTCCTCGAGAAGTACCGGGCGACCTGGGGCTTCTACTGCGACTACCTGAAGAACTGGTGGAGTTCGCAGCCGGCGTTCGGGGCCAACCGCCTGGAACGGATGGACAAGCTGCGCCGCGGCGGCTACCGGATCGTGCTCGCCCTCGACCCGAAGATCCAGGAGGCGGCGGAGAAGAACGTGGGGGCGAAGGACGGCACCGGCAGCCCGTTCGCCAACGGAATCGTGGTCGCCGAGCCGGGCACCGGACGGATCAAGGCGATGGCGGTGAACCGGACCTACTCGCTCGACCTGAGCGAGAACCCGAACAGCTCCAACCCGGAGGCCGGCCCGAACGTCAAGGCGAACTATCCGAACACGGTGGCGCCGCTGCTCGGCGGGGGGACACTCCCCGGCTACCAGGCCGGATCGACGTTCAAGATGTTCACGATGCTCGCCGCGCTCAACTCCGGGACGAAGCTCTCCGACACCATCAACTCGCCGTTCAAGTACCAGTCGGCCATCTACGACGGGTGGGCCCCGGTCAACGCCAGCGGCGCGATGACCGGCGTGCAGACCATGTGGTCCGGCTTCGGCAAATCGGTGAACACCTTCTTCGTGCAGCTGGAGGAGAAGATCGGCGCGGAGAAGGGGGTGCGGCTGGCCGAGCAGCTCGGGCTGCGCTGGCGTACCGACGTGGACCGTGACCACGCCTCGCCGGACAAGGCGAACAAGTGGGGCGCCTTCACCCTGGGCGTTTCCGACGCCACCCCGCTGGAGATGGCGAACGCGTACGCCGCGGTGGCCGCCGACGGCCGGTACTGCGAGGCCATCCCGGTCAACTCGATCCTGAACCGGGACGGCACGCCGGCCATGTACACCACGGCCGGCGGGGTGGAGCGGGAGGTCGCCAAGCCGCGCTGCCGGCAGGTGGTCAGCGCGGACGCGGCCCGGGCCGCCACCGACGCCGCCCGCTGCCCGACCGGTGACACCCCGGCCAAGGGCGGCTGCGGCGGCTGGTCCACCGCCGACAGCGTCCGGGGCACGGTCGGCCGCCCGGTCGCCGGCAAGACGGGTACCACCGACAGCACCCGGTCCGCCTGGTTCGCCGGCTACACCCCGGAGCTGGCCGCGGCGAGCTTCATCGCCGACCCGGACAACCCGTTCAACGCGGTGGGTGACGGGCTGTCCCAGGTGCCCGTCGAAGCGGTGGCGATGACTCTGCGCGACGCGCTCAAGGGCCAGCCCACCCGCCAGTTCACCCCACCGTCCGACCAGATCGTCGGCTGACCCACGACGACCCGGGGGTGCGCCCGGGTTAGTTGATCAAGAGGTTTGCGTCCAGGATCGCCCGGATCTCGACGCGAACCTCTTGATCGCTGTGCCGGGACGGGGGCCCTGCCGGGCTGGGAGGGTCAGCGGAGGTCGGCGGCGACGAACGACCAGATTTCGAGGTCGACGCGGGCGCCGCGGACGAAGCCGGCGTTGCGGAGCAGGCCCTCGTAGCTGAAGCCGGCCTTCTCGGCCACCCGCCGGGACGCCACGTTCCCCGGCGCCACCCGCAGCTCGACCCGCTGGAAGCCGTGCTCCAGGATCAGCGCGATGGCCACCGCGTCCACCGCCTCGGCGGCCAGGCCGTAGCCCCGGGCGTGCGGCGCGATGGCGTACGACACCTCGGTCAGTCGGGCGCCCCAGTCGGTGCGCCGGGTCCAGAGGCAGCCGACCACCCGCTGGTCCTCCCGCCGGACCACCCCGTAGTGGTCGCCGTCGCCGCTGTCCCGGCGCTGCCGGGCCAGCTCGGTGCACCAGGCGCGCCCGTCGATCCGCCCCGACGACTCGGCCAGCGGCAGCCAGCGCTGAGTCTGCCGGTCCCCGAACACCTCGTCCGCCGCCTCGGCGTCGGCCGCCGCGAGCGGGCGTACCTCGGTGCGCGGGGTGGAGACGGTCAGCGCCGGGAAGCGGCGCACCGCCACCTGCCCGATCACGCCGGGGCCTCCGCCCGTGCCGCGGTCGCCGCGACCAGCCGGGCCGCGATCTCCGGGTACGCGGCCCAGTGCGGCACGAGCTGCGAGGCGTGCACGCCCCGCCAGACGAAGCCCTCCGGGGCACCTGCCGGCCAGCTCCACGCCGCCCGCTCGCCGGCCCGCGGAGTGAGCACGGCGGCGTGCTGCTTGTGCCCGACCACCTTCGTGCCGGCCGGGGCCAGCACGCTGTCGGTGCTGGCGGTCGCCTCCCGGTAGCCGATCACCAGACCGTCCCGGCTCGACCCGATCGCGTCGAGCACCCCGCACATGGGCTGCCCGTCCAGCTCCCGGGCCAGCCAGAGCAGCCCGGCGCCCTCGGCGATCACCGGTCGACCGGTGCGGGCCAGCTCGGCCACGGCGATGCAGAGCCGGCGGTTGGCGGAGAGCTGCTCCGCGTACGACTCGGGGAGCCCGCCGCCGACGACCAGCGCGCGGGTCCCGGCGGGCAGCGCCTCGTCCCGCAGCGGGTCGACGGTGACCACCTCGGCCCCGGCGGCGCGCAGCAGCTCGGCCGTCTCCGGGTGGCTGTAGCTGCCGCCCGGTCCGCCGGCCAGCGCCACCACCGGCCGATCCCCGGCCGGCGCGCCGCCCACCGACGTGGGCGACCAGGGCTCGACCGCCAGCTCGGGCGCGGAGCGGGCCAGCACCAGCAGCCGGTCCAGATCGACTGTGCTGGCCACCGCCTCGCCCAGCCGGCCCACCGCCCGCAGCGCCTCGCCGTCCCGCTGGAGCACCGGGACCATGCCGTGCCGGCGGGCCGGGAGCGCCGGGGGCAGCTCGTGGCGGCGCAGCGCCCCGTAGACCGGCACCCCGACGTCGTCGAGCGCCAGGCGCAGCATCGCCTCGTGCCGGGGCGACGCCACCCGGTTGAGGATCACGCCGCCCAGCCAGAGCTGCTCGTCGTAGGCGCGGAAGCCGTGCACCAGGGCGGCCACCGACTGGCCCAGCGCGGCCACGTCCACCACCAGCACCACCGGGCTGCGCAGGGCGGTGGCGACGGCGGCGGTGGACTCAGCCTCCGGCCGGCCGGTGATCGAGTCGTAGAGCCCCAGGGTGCCCTGCACCAGCGCGAAGCCCGCCCCGGCGCTGCCGTGTGCGAAGAGCGGCGCGATCCGCTCCGGCCCGACCAGCCGCGGGTCCAGGTTCCGCCCCGGCCGCCCGGCGGCCAACCCCAGGTACGCCGCGTCCACCTGGTCCGGCCCGATCTTGAAGCCCGCCACGTCCAGCCCCCGCTCGGCGAGGGCGGCCAGCAGACCGAGGGAGAGGGCACCGGTGCCGTGCCCCGAGGAGGGCGCGCTCAGCACGACGCGCGGCACGACGGTCATCATTGACTCCTCGTAGGCGACGGGACGTACGCGGTGGGCGGTGCGCGGTGATTTCCGCCCGCGTGACCATACCCGCCCGGACCGACCGGGCGACGGCCGCCGGCCGACCGGTTCCGGCCCGGTCCGGGTCAGTGGCCCGGCTCATACGGGTAGCCTTCTGTGACGTGTACCGGTTCCTGCTGACCCCGCGCTGGCTGGGCTACCTCGCGCTCACCCTGGTCGCCGCCGCGGTGATGGTGTTCCTCGGCAACTGGCAGCTGGACCGCTACCGGGGCCGTACGGCGATCAACGAGCGGATCGACGCCGGCTCCACCATGACCCCCGCGCCGCTCCGCGACGCCTTGCCCGCCCCGACCGGTGGGCCCGGCACCACCGGCCCGGCCCCGGCCGACCAGCTCACCTGGTCCAAGGTCACCGTCACCGGCCGGTACGACACCTCGAACCTGGTCCTGGTCCGCGGCCGCACGATCGGTCGGGAGGTCGGCTTCGAGGTGCTCACCCCGCTCGTCCTCGAAGACGGCACCGCCGTGCTGGTCAACCGGGGCTGGATCCCGCCCGCCCCGGGCGGCGACGCCACCGCCCAGCCGCAGGTGCCGGTCGCGCCCAGCGGCGACGTGACGGTCACCGGCCGGGTGGCGGCCAGCGAGAGCGGTGGCGGCGCGGTCGACCGGCGCAACGGCAAGCTGGAGACCCGGCGGATCAGCCTCCCCCGCCTCGCCAGGCAGCTGCCCTACCCGGTGGCCGGCGGCTACGTCCTGCTCGACCAGCAGACGCCGGCCGCCGACCCGGCCTTCCAGGCCGTCCCGATCGGGCACACCAACAACTGGCAGAACTTCGGGTACGTGGTGCAGTGGTGGCTCTTCGCCGCCATGAGCCTCTTCGGCTACGGCTGGGTGGCGCGCCGGGAGGCGCGGCACGCGGCCGGCCTGGACAAGCCGCGTAAGCCGGTCGACCGGGCCGCCGAGCCCGCCGCCACGTGACCGACGCCCACTGATCGGGCCGGTCCGCCGGCGAGCACACTGCGGCGTCGGGGGCGTCCCGCGTACCGCCTCCGGCGCCGCCGACTCACCCGGTGGGCCGCCCGGCGTGGATGGCCCGGACGGCGTCGATGGTGTCGGCCTCGGCGGCGGTCTTGTCGTCCCGGTAGCGCACCACCCGGGCGAACCGCAGCGCCACGCCACCCGGGTAGCGGCTGCTGGTCTGCACCCCGTCGAACGCGATCTCGACCACCTGCTCGGGGCGGACCCGGACCACCCAGTCGCCCTTCTCCACGGCCAGGTCGAGGAAGCGCTCGGTCTGCCAGCGCAGCAACTCGTCGCTGAGCCCCTTGAACGTCTTGCCGAGCATGACGAACTCGCCGGTGTGCGGGTCCCGGGCGCCGAGGTGCAGGTTGGAGAGCCAGCCCTGCCGGCGCCCGCTGCCCCACTCCACGGCCAGCACCACGAGGTCGAGGGTGTGCCGGGGCTTGACCTTGACCCACGCCGAGCCGCGCCGGCCGGCATCGTAGGGGGCGGCCGGGTCCTTGACCACCACCCCCTCCTGACCGGCGTCGACCGCGGCCGCGAAGGCGGCGCCGGCCTGCTCCGGGCCGTCCACCTCCATCCGCCCGACCAGCAGTGACGGGTCGACCGCACCGGCCAGCGCGGCCCAGCGTTCCCGGCCGGGCAGGTCGATCAGGTCCACCCCGTCGAGGTGCAGCAGGTCGAAGAAGTACGGGGTAAGCACCGTGTCGCCGGTGCGCTCGGCGGCGGCGAGCACGGCCGGGGCCACCGCCGTACCGCCGGTGGTGCTGGGCGTGGTGCGCCGGGCGGCCCGGCTGGAGGTCTCCTGGAAGGGCACGGGGCGGCCGGTGGCGTCCAGCCCGATCGCCTCGCCGTCGAGCACCAACTCCCGCGCCGGGAGGGCGCGGACGGCGGCCACCACCTCGGGCAGCCGGGCGGTGATGTCGTCCAGGCTGCGGGTGAAGACCGCGATGTCCTGCCCGGAGCGGTGCACCTGGATCCGGATGCCGTCGAGCTTCACGTCGACCACCGCCGGGGTGCCGGTGGCGGCGAGCGCCTCGTCCACCGAGGGGGCGCTCTGCGCCAGCATCGGGGCCAGCGGACGGCCCACCTGGAGCCCGAAGCCGGCCAGCGCCGCCGCGCCGCCGGAGAGCGCCGCGACCGCCACCTCGCGCAGGTCGCCGGCGAGCAGCAGGGCCCGCCGGACGGCCGCCAGCGGCACCTCGGCGGCCCGCGCCACCGCGTCGGCGAGCAGGCCGGCCTGGGCGCCCTGGCGCAGCTCACCGCTGAACAGGCCGACCAGCAGCCGCTGCTCGTCGGCGGTGGCCGCGCCGAAGAGTCGGCCGAGCAGCTCGCGGCGGCGGGCCTGCGAGCCGGCACCGCGGACCGCCGCGAGCTCGTCGATCGCCGCGTCGACGCCCGCCACGGTCAGGGTCGGCTCGGCGGCCGGCGGCGGCAGGTCGCGCAGGCTGGCCCAGCCCACGCCGGTCTGCCGTTGGCGCAGCTCACCGGCGAGATAGCCGGCGCCCGCCGGGACCTCGGCCGGGTCGAGCGACCGCAGCGCGGCGGCGAGCAGCTCCACCTTGGCCCGCCGGCCGCTGGTGGCGCCCACCGCGGCGGAGGTGGCCGCCAGGTCGAGGAACCGCACGTGTCCCATCCTGCCAGCCACCTCCGACGGGATGGCGCATCCCGGCCGGGCGACGGGTCCCGCGCGCCACCCGGCCGGGACGTGTTCCACTCCTGGTGCGCCAAACTGCGGCATCCGGACCGGACCGGACGCACCAACGTGCCGCAACCGGAGTGGATCGAACCGGGAAACGGCGGGCGCGGCGGAGCCGGCCCGGTCAGGCCGAGACCGGCTCCTCGATCCGCAGGCCACGCGCGCGGACCTCGTCGGCGATCCGGGTGAGCAGCGTGTCGAGCGCGACCAGCGCGGCGGAGAGTTCGCCGAGCTGTTCCTTGAGCGTGTCCTCGGGCCACGCGGAGACGTCGACGTCCCCCAGAGCACTCACGGCGGCCTGGAGCCGCGCCATCTCGTCGTTCGTACGCATGTTCGAGAGGCTATAACACCCCCGCGCCCGACACACGGCAAACTGCGACATCGGCTGCGAAGTTACGCTTCCGACACCGGGCGGGGCCGGAAACTAGCCCCGGTTCGCGCCCGCCTCGGCGACCTTCGCCAGCAGCAGCGCCTCGGCCAGGCAGACCCGGGCGAACTCGCCCAGGTGCAGGCTCTCGTTCGGCCCGTGGGCCCGGGCGTGCGGGTCCTCGACGCCGGTCACCAGGATCGCCGCCTCGGGGAACATCTCCTGGAAGGTGGCGATGAACGGGATCGAACCGCCGACGCCAATGTCGACCGGGTCGACGCCGTCCCAGGCGCCCCGGAAGGCCGCCCGCGCCGCCTCGAACATCGGCCCGGTGGCGTCGATGACGCAGGGGGCGCCGTCGTGCTCGAAGGTCACCGTCACCTGCGCGCCCCACGGCGCGTGCTTCTCCAGGTGGGCGATCAGCGCCGCGTACGCCTGCTTCGGGTCGTCGCCCGGCGCCAGCCGTACGCTCAGCTTGGCCTTGGCGGCCGGGACCAGCGCGTTCGGCGCCTCCCCGGTGGCCGGGGCGTCGATGCCGAGCACCGCGAGGGCCGGCTTGGTCCAGAGCCGGTCGGTGATCCGGCCGGTGCCGAAGAGCTCAGCCCCGTAGACCAGCCCGGCCTCGGCGCGGAACCGGTCCTCGGGGTAGTCGACCGTGGCGCCCTCCCGGCCGACGAGGCCCTCGACGGCCACGTTCCCGGCGGCGTCGTGCAGCGTGGCGAGCAGCTTGGCCAGCGTGGTGAGGGCGTCCGGCACGGCGCCGCCGAACATGCCGCTGTGCACGGCGTGGTCGAGGGTGCGCACCTCGACGAAGCAGTTGACGATGCCGCGCAGCGAGGTGGTCAGCGCGGGCACGCCGACGTCCCAGTTGGTCGAGTCGGCGATGACGATGACGTCCGCGGCCAACTCCTCGCGGTGCGCGATGAGCAGCTGCTCCAGCGAGTCCGAGCCGTACTCCTCCTCGCCCTCGATGAACAGGACCACGCCGACCGGGAGCCGGTCGCCGAAGGCGCGCAGCGCGGCGATGTGCGCCATGATGCCGGCCTTGTCGTCGGCCGCGCCCCGGCCGTAGAGGCGGCCGTCCCGCTCCACCGGCTCGAACGGGTCGGACTCCCACAGCGACAGGTCGCCGACCGGCTGCACGTCGTGGTGGGCGTACATCAGCACGGTGGGCGCGCCGGGCGGGGCTGGCTTCTTCCCGATCACCGCCGGCTGGCCGCCGGAACGCACGACCTTGGTGTCGAGGCCGCAGCCGCGCAGCAGCTCCGCCACCGCCTCGGCGGAGCGCTCCAGGTGCGAGTGGTCGAAGCCGTCGAAGGCGATGCCCGGGATGCGGACGAGGCGTTCCAGGTCGGCACGGACTCCGGGCAGCTCACGCTCGACGGCGGCCCGTACCTCGGACTCGGACATGATCGGTGTGGTCATGACCGGCATCGTATGCCGGCCTTACCGGGGTCACCGCCCGAGCCCGTCCCCGTGACCTGCCCGCAGAGCACCCTCGCCGGGACCCGGTGGCGCCGGTACCGGTGCACCAACCACCTGACGGGTGCGCGGGACCCGGTCTGGTCGGGGGCGGCGGACGTAGTACCGGTCGGCGTCGTGCGGCAGGGTGGGCGCGGCGTCGACCACAATGTCCACCACGGCTTCGGTGCCGTCGGCGGCGAAGTGCGCCCGCTCCCCGACGTGCCAGCGGCGCAGCTCGGGCAGGATCTCCGCGCCGTCGCGGGCGAGCGCGCGGGACAGCCGCAGCTCCGCGGGCGCGGTGACGAACACCGACAGGGTCAGCTCCGGCCGGATCGCCGCGCGGGCGGCGCTCACCCCCTCGACGATCAGCACCGGCCCGGCGGGCACCGGCACCGCCCCGTCCAGGAAGCACCGCCGCAGCCAGCTGTACCGGCGGTAGGCCCCCGGCCGGCCCGCGCGTACCGGCGCGAGCACCCACCGCTCCAGCCGGGGCCAGAAGGTGAGCTGGTCGTCCCAGCCGTCCAGCAGGTCGTCGGTGCGGACCACCGGCGGCCGCTCACCGCCGGACAGCGCGGCGAGGGCGTCCGCGAGGCGGGTCGCGAACAGGCTCTTCCCCGCGCCGCTCGGCCCGTCCACCGCCACCAGTCGGGTACGCCCCAGCCGCGCCGGCGCCGCGAGCACCCGCCGCGCCAACCCGGCGTACGCCTCGACCACCGCCACCACCGCCGTCACCCGACCGACGCTAGCGCCGCCCGCCGGCGTTCATCCCGCCGCCCGCCGCCACGTCTTCGGCCGGCGGGTGGATGCGCCTGCCCGAGGGCACCGTTTCGATGGCGTACCGGTGCCGCGAGGAGCCGCCATCGCGGGCCGTGCTGCCTGGCCGCGCCGACGGCCGCCCGTGAGCTCCGCCCGGGCTGCGGACCACCGCGTGGCGGCCGGGCTACCGCTTCCGTGGCACGGGAAGTCCCCCGTCCGCTGGATCCTGTGGTGCAGCGAGCCGTTCGCCGGTCGGGTCGGCGTCGTCACCGGCATCATCGGGTGGTGCTCCATGATGTGATGTGTCCGGGCGTCGACGCCCTGCTGGAACAGGCCCGGGCCGGGCTCCACCGGCTGACCCCGCACGAGACCGTCGAGGCGGTCCGCAAGGGTGCGCTGCTGGTCGACACGCGTACCGAGGCGCAGCGGCGCGAGCAGGGCGAGCTGCCGGGGGCGATCGTGATCGAACGGACCGCGCTGGAGTGGCGGCTGGACCCGGCCAGCGCCTGGCGCATCCCGGAGGCGACCGGGTACGACCGGGTGGTCGTGGTGGTCTGCCGCCACGGCTACAGCTCCAGTCTGGCCGCGGCGAGTCTCCAGACGCTCGGCCTGCGACATGCGACCGACATGATCGGTGGGGTGCAGGGATGGCAGGAGGCCGGACTGCCGATGTCCGAGCGCCCCGCCGACGTGCGCTACTGAGACCCGGGTTCGGTCATGGGCGGGGCGCCGGGCGGGATGAACGGCAGGCCCGGCGGTGGCCCGGACTCGACCAGCCGCCAGAGGGCTTCGGTGTCCAGGTGCTCCTCGACCAGGTCACCGAGGAGATCCAGGGTCCGTTCGCGGGCGGCGCCGAACGCGGTGTCCGGGGCGACCTTGAAGCCCGTCCGCCCGGCCATCCCGGCCACCTCGGTGAGGAACCGGCGGCGGAAGGCGTCGGACTCGAAGGCGCCGTGCCAGTGGGTGCCGTGCACCGGGCCGAGCCGGGCGCCCTCGCCGGTGCCGTCCGCGTACCTCAGCAGCGGCGCGAGCCCCGGGTCGGCGGCGGAGACCTGCCCGTGGTGGATCTCGTAACCGTGGACCGGCACGTCCCCGGCGGCCGTGCCGGCGGCGCGGCGGACCGTCTTGTGCGGGTCGAAGGTGATCTCGACGGGCAGCAGCCCGAGCCCGGGGACGCTGCCCTGGCGGCTCTCCACCGGGTCGTGGATCACCCGGGCGAGCATCTGGAACCCACCGCAGATGCCGAGCAGCGGCCGGCCGGCGGCGGCGTGCGCGCGGACGGCGTCGGCCAGGCCGGTCTCCCGCAGCCAGGCCAGGTCGGCCACGGTCGACTTCGAACCGGGGAGCACCACCAGGTCGGCGGCGGCCAGCTCGGCCGGCTCGATCGTCAGCCGCACCCGGACGCCGGGCTCGGTGGCGAGCGCCTCGACGTCGGTGGCGTTGCTGATCCGGGGCAGCCGGACCACCGCGACGTCGAGCCAGTCGGTGCCCCGAGGCGCCGCCGGCCGGCCGAGCACCCGGCCGTACGCCAGTGAGTCCTCGGCGTCCAGCCAGAGGTCCAGCTCCCAGGGCAGCACCCCGTACGTGGGCCGGCCGGTCACCCGGCGCAGCATGTCTGGCCCCGGCTGGAGCAACCCCAGGTCGCCCCGGAACTTGTTGATCACGAAGCCGGCGACGAGGGCCTGGTCGGCCGGGTCGAGCAGCGCGACCGTGCCGAACATCGAGGCGAACACGCCGCCCCGGTCGATGTCACCGACCACGATGGTGGGCAGCCCGGCCTGCCGGGCCAGCCCCATGTTCACATAGTCGCCGGCCCGCAGGTTGATCTCCGCAGGGCTGCCGGCCCCCTCGCAGATCACCACGTCGTACGCGGCCCGCAGCTCGTCCAGCGCCCGGTACGCCGTCTCGGCGAGCCGGGGACGCAGCTGGCGGTAGTTGCCGGCGGTGACGGTGTCGACGGCCTCGCCGAGCAGCACCACCTGGCTGGCGTGGTCGCTGCCCGGCTTGAGCAGCACCGGGTTGAAGCGGAGATCCGGAGCGAGCCCGCAGGCGGCGGCCTGCATCGCCTGGGCCCGGCCGATCTCGCCGCCCCGCCCGTCCGGGCCGACCACCACCGCCGAGTTGTTGGACATGTTCTGCGCCTTGAACGGCGCCACTCGCACGCCCTGGCGGCGCAGCCACCGACAGATACCGGCGGTGAGCACGCTCTTGCCGGCGTCGGACGTGGTGCCGGCGACCAGCAGCCCGCCGCTCACCGCCCAATCCCCCGTCGCACCGGTCCGCCCAGCCCGCGCAGTGCGGCGCGGCCGGCGGCGCCGACCAGCCGGCCCACGGTCAGCGGGTACCCCGCGGCGAGGCCGAGCGCGGCCAGGCCGACCGCGCCGGAGATCCGGGCGGCCCGCTTCAGGTGCCGCGCCTCCGGCCGGGGCCCGTCACCGAGGAACGGCCGGGTCTCCGAGCGCCCGAAGTAGACGTTCCGGCCGCCCAGCCGCACGCCGAGCGCCCCGGCCATGGCGGCCTCGCACTGCCCGGCGTTCGGGCTCGGGTGGTCGTTGCGGTCCCGGCGCCACACCCGCCAGGCGGACCCGCGGTCCCCGTGCGCGATCGGCGCGACCGCGATGGTGAGCAGCCCGGTCAGCCGGGCCGGGACCAGGTTGAGCAGGTCGTCCAGGCGGGCGGCCGGGGTGCCGAAGCGGGCGTGGCGGGGTGAGCGGTGACCGACCATCGCATCGAGCGTGTTGGCCGCGCGGTAGCCGAGCAGGCCGGGCAGCCCGGCGACCGCGCCCCAGACCAGCGGCGCGACGACCGCGTCGGAGGTGTTCTCGGCGACCGACTCGACGGTGGCCCGGGCCAGTTCCGGCTCGTCCAGCGCCGACGGGTCCCGGCCGCAGAGGTGGTTGAGCCGGCGACGGGCACCCGGCAGGTCGCCGTCGCGCAGCGCCCGCGCCATCAGCGTCGACTCGCGGCGCAGGGTGCGACCACCCAGCACCGTCCAGGTGCCGGCGGCCACCAGCACCGCGCGGGCCACCGGCCGACGCCGGGTGGCGAGGGCGGCGGCAGCGCCGAGGAGCACCGGCGTACCGACGGCGAGCGCGGTGAACGCCGCGCCCGCGGGCCGCTCGGGCCGGTAGATCCGCTGCTCCAGCGCGCCGGCCGCCCGACCGAAGCCGGCCACCGGATGCCACCGGCGCGGATCGCCGAGCAGCGAGTCCAGGGCATAGCCCGCCACCAGCCCCGCCGCGTTCGCCATGGCGGTCGCCTGCCGCACCCCGCACCACCTCCGGCCGGCCAGCCTAGTCGTACGGCGGGGTGGCCACGCCGGCGTCACCACCCCGCTCCCCCGTGCACGACCCGACGATCAGGCGGGCACCGGCGTCCGCCGGCCGCGCCGGCCCCGGCCGGCTGGTGTGACCCCCTCGACGTCGCGCTCCGGGGCGGGCTCGCCCGTGCCGTCGCCGGGCTCGGGGGCCAGTTCGTCGTCCGCCGCCTCGTCGGCGGTGCCGGCGGTGCGGCCGTCGAACGGGTCGGCCAGCTCGTCGAGGTCATCCGCCGGTCCGTCCGGGTCGCCAGGCACGCCGTGCCCCGCGCGCGGGGCGTCGAACTCCGGCAGTTCGAAGTCGTCGTCGAACGGCCGGTCGTCGAGCGAGGCCGGCGTCTGTGCCACCGGCACCGGCTCGGTCGCCTCGCCCTGCACCCGGCGCTCCGCCTCGGCATCCTCGACGGTGCTGGTCGTCATGCTCGGCCGGTTGCGCAGGAACCGGGCCCGCCCCCGGGACAGGTCGTGCCCGACCGCGACCGCCTCCAGCTCGTAGAGCGTGCGGTGATTGCCCGCGTCGTCGGTCCAGTCGCGGGTGTAGAGGCGACCGGCGACGACCACCGGGTCACCGACCGCCACCGAGGCGGCCACCCCCTCGGCCAGCTTCCGCCAGCAGTTCACCCGCACTCGCAGGCTGTTCCCGTCGACCCAGCGGCCGGAGTCCCGGTCGAGGCGGCGGGCGGTGGAAGCGACCTTGAAGTTGGCCACCAAGGTGTTGCTCTGGGTGGTACGGCGCCACTCGGGCGCGGTCAGCACGTTGCCGACGATCGTGACGTAGGTGTCGAACATCGTCCCTCCACGGAGACTCGGCTTGTCGGACCGAGCCTCGACCGGCGGCGTCCCGGCCACCAGCCGCGCCGCCCCGGCTGTGGACGACGGACCGGCCTGTGGACAACGACCTGATCAAGGCCCCGTCTGCTAGCTGCCGTCGACCCGGTGGCGCCGACCTGCGCCGCCACCTGATCGAACGGGCCGGCGGGTGCGGCGGTTCCGGACCGGTGCGGGCGGACGGGGCAGGCCAGCAGGGCGGGGGCTACCGCCGGGTAGCTTGGCGGCGTACCGTCGGGTCGTGGAACCGGACGTGCTGGGGCCGCCGTACGAGCGGCGGACGATCGACCTGGGCACCGACGACGAGGGGCCGGTCGTCGCGACCCTGGTCCGCCGGCGGGCCGAGCGCCCCACCGGCCGGGCCGTGCTCTACGTCCACGGCTTCGTCGACTACTTCTTCCAGACCCACGTGGCCGACTTCTACGCCGCGCGGGGCTGGGACTTCTACGCGCTCGACCTGCGCAAGTACGGCCGCAGCCTGCTGCCGCACCAGACCCCGAACTTCTGCCACGACCTCAGCGACTACTTCCCCGAGCTGGACGCCGCCGCCGAGATCATCCGGACGGACGAGGGGCACGACACCCTGCTCGCCATGGGCCATTCCACCGGCGGCCTGATCATCTCGCTCTGGGCCGACGCCCGCCGGGACGCCGGCCTGGTCGACGGGCTCTTTCTCAACAGCCCGTTCTTCGACATCAACGCACCCTGGCTGGTCCGTCGACCCCTCGCGGCCGCCGTCTCCCGGCTGGGCCGGCGGGCGCCGCACCGCATCCTCCCGTTCGGGCTCGGCACCGTGTACGGCGAGAGCCTGCATGCCGACCACCGCGGCGAATGGCGGTACGACCTGGCCTGGAAGCCACTCGCCGGGTTCCCGGTGCGGGCCGGCTGGATCAACGCCATCCGCGCCGGCCAGCGGCAGCTCCGGGCCGGCCTGGACATCCCCGTGCCCGTGCTGCTGGCCTGTTCGACGCGCAGCTACCGGGGCACGAAGTGGCACGAGTCGGCCACCCTCGCCGACGCGGTGCTCGACGTGGAGCACATGGTCCGCTGGGCGCCCCGGCTCGGCCGGCACGTCACGCTGGCCCGCTTCGACGGCGGGCTGCACGACCTGACGCTGTCCGGCCCCGCCGTACGCGAAAGGGTCTTCGCCGAGGCCGGGCGGTGGGCCGAGGCGTTCCTCGGCGCCGGGCCGACCGAGCCGGCGCCGGACGGCCCGCCGGCGGCTCGGCTACCGGTCGAGGACCGGGCCGGCGCGACGGCCGACGGCTGAGCCGACGGTCAGCGGTAGCCGGCGGTGGCCGCCGCGAGCGCCGACCGGATGCGGTCGAAGGTCGCGACCGGATGGCCGCCGTCCGCGCCGGGCAGCACCAGGCCGAGGCAGCGCAGCGCCAGCTCGCCGCCCGGGGCCGCCTCGACGGCGAACACCGGCGCGCCGACGTACCCCGTGGGCAGCTCGGCGGTGACGCACAGGTCGTCGCCGACCCGGGCGACCCGCTCGACCACCGCCTCCAGCAGCCGCGACCCGTCCTCGGCGACGCCGAGCGCCAGCACGAACGCCGAGCCGGGCTCCGCGCCCACCCGGGCGACCGCGTCGGCCCCGGCAGCCACCGCTTCGGTGACCTGCTGGGTACGCCAGTGCCAGCCCCGGTCCTCGGCGTGCCCGTGCAGCCCGCCGGTGGGCATGGCGGCCAGCCCCACCTCCGGAAGGTGCAGCCACTGACCGGCGAAGTCGGGCAGCAGGATGGCGTCCGACGCCACGCCCGCCGGCTCGGTGACGCTCGGCCGCAGACCGATCTCCCCGTACGGCGCCCCGGCGCACGCGTCCGCGGTCAGCAACCACTCGTGCACCACGTCCCCGTCGTCGGTCGAGCCGACCAACTCGGTGTAGAAGAAGGCGGTACCGTAGCCGTCGGCGGCCGCCCCCGGTCGGTCGAACCGGCTGACGGGCAGGATGGCGCGCCCCAGGAGCTGGCACAGCTCGTGGACGACCTCGTTCTCGGTTTCCTGGTCGAGCAACACGACGCAGAGGGTACAAACCGGGCCGGACGCTCGGCGGGCGGGGCTAACCCGGGTGCCGGTGCCGGACTCCTCGTGCGACCCTGATCACCGACGTGGCCCGCGACCACCCGTTCCTCCGGCAAATCCGGCGACGGCGGTACCCTCTTGGCGCGACACGTCGACGCGCGCCCGTAGCTCAGCGGATAGAGCAGGGGACTTCTAATCCCAAGGCCGCAGGTTCGAATCCTGCCGGGCGCACCACCGTCACCCCAGGTCAACGGCTTGTCGTTGCCGACCCGCTCGGTCACCAGCGGGTGGTCCGCTGGCGGGGCCACTGCTGGTGCTGCTTGCCGGCGGGGTGGGCGCCGCCCTGGTGCCGCTGCTGTTCGTGCCAGCCGGCCTGGTTGGCGAGGTTGCCACGAAGAGCGGACGGCTTCCCCTGAAGTTGCTGATCGCGGTCGCCGTCGCCACTGTGCTGGCCACGATCTACGTTGCCATCGTGGCAGTGGCAACCGACGTACCGATCGTCGGCACATTGTTGGCATGCCTGGGCGGCGTAGTCGCCGTGCTCGGCCCCACTGCGGTCTACGTCGGCGTCGCCCACGGCGTGCTGAAAGCCAGTTCGATCTGGCGGCGTTTTTGGCCGCCGGCACCTGCGGTCCACACCTAGCCCGCAAGAGGTCAGCCGACGGCGCGGGAGAGGTTGAGATGTCGAGTGGGCTCCGGAGCTAGGCCTCATCGGTACGGGTCGTCATGCCGGGGCAACCAGACCATGTATCCCCTCGTCACCTTGGCCGCAGATCGAGAGTGGGTGAGGCGGCGGCCACGGGACGGGCCGCCGCCTCGCCGCGCCGGCTCCGGCGCGGATCGCGACCCGGCGGTCGACCCAGGGGGGCGGGTCGGCCGAGCGGGCCGCGGTGTCGACGCCGGGCGGGCGATGGGGGGGTGTGGCCGACCCGACGTCATGGATCAGATGAATCTCATGCGATCGTTCCGTGCCCTCAGCGCCGACTGCCGGCCGAATGTCACACCGTCACCGACGGGCACCACGACCGGACGGACGGCGACGGGCACCGGGCGGGGGCAGCATGACGGTACGTCATGCCCGGAGGGTAGGAGGGCCGGGCAATTGGCACGGTCCCGACCGAAAAAGGGATGAGCCGCCCCCGGAAGCTCGTCCACCATCGACGGATGCCGCAGCATCGACCGGCCGAGCCGGACATCCAGCGCTACTACACCGAGGTCTTCGCCGAGGCGGAGCGGTTGGACCGTACGCCGCAGGGACGCCTGGAGGCGAGGCGGACCCGGGAGCTGCTGACCCGGCTGCTCCCACCGCCACCGGCCGCCGTGCTCGACGTCGGCGGCGGCCCCGGCACGTACGCGGGCTGGCTCGCGGCGGCCGGTCACCGGGTGCATCTGGTCGACCTGGTGCCGGCGCACGTGGCCGCCGCGCGGGCGGCGTACCCGGAGCTCACGGCGACCGTGGGCGACGCCCGCGACCTGCCGTTGCCCGACGGCGCGGCCGACGCGACGCTGCTGCTCGGCCCGCTCTATCACCTGACCGAGCGCGCGGACCGGGTGGCCGCGCTGCGCGAGGCGGCGCGGCTCACCCGGCCCGGTGGGCCGGTCGTCGCGGCGGTGATCAGCCGCAACGCGGCCGTGATCGACCTGACCGCGCAGGGGCGGGTGGACGACCTCACCTGGGCGCGCCTGCTCGGGGCGTACGCCACCGGGGTGAACGACCCGGAGACGGGCTTCACCACCGCCTACTTCCACCGGCCGGAACAGGTGGTGGACGAGTTCACCGCGGCCGGGCTGCCGGCGCCCCAGCTGTACGGGGTGGAGGGTCCACTCTGGCCGCTGCTGAACGCAATGGACACCGGCCCGGAGGACCGGCTCTTCGCCGACGCGATGGCCTGCGCGGAGACGTTCGAGCGGGATCCGGCGGTGCTCGGCGCCAGCGCGCACCTGCTGGCGGTCGCGTCGGTCTGACCCGGCCGACCAGGTCGCCGAAGTGGCGGGATCCGCCTCCCGACGCGGCGCCACATCGCCGAGTTGGCGGGAACAGACCACCCGGCACACCGCCGCATCGCCGATGGCGGACGGCACCGGCCGACGACGGTGACGGCGACCCGCCACGTACGGAGGGTGACCAGTTGCCGTTTGGCATGTTATTCTCCGGCGTCGATCTAGGCCGCCCGGACCCGACCGGGTCGCTGCCGGAAGGACACCCTCCCCATGCCGGTCGTTGCCGCCACGACCTCGCCGCCGAGCCCGCTGGACCGGCCGGCCGGCGGCGCGTTCACCGTCGTCTTCACCACGCTGCCGGCGCTGCTCCGGCTGACCTGTGGCCTGGTCTGCTCGGTGGTGGCCCTGGCGGTCCGCACCCCGCCGGTCCGGGTGGCGCTGCTGGTGCCGGCGGTCGCCGTGCTGACCGGCTGGTCCGTCTGGTACGCCGTCCGCGCGCTGCGGCACCGGATCACCGCCGGGCTGGTGGCCGGCGATGTCGCGCTCTCGGCGGCGGCCGGGTTGGCGATCCCGTGGCTGGTGGCGCCGGAGGTGCTGCCCGGCGAGGTGAGCTGGGTCGCGGTGCTGGCCAGCGCCACCGTGATCAACGCGCAGGCCACTGCCCCGGCCCGCTGGTCGGTTCCGGCCAGCCTGCTGGTCACCGCCGGCTACGCGGCCGGCGCGACCGCGGCGGGCAACCCGGTGGAGGCGCAGGCACACGCGACCACGTTGCTGGTGCAGACCGGCCTCACGGCGGTGCTGATCGCGGTGGTGCGGCGCCGGATCGGGCGCGCCGACGCCGCCTTCGCCGACTACCAGCGGCTGGCCCGGGAGGCGGTGATGGCGCGCTCCACGCGCGAGGCCGAGCGGCGACAGAACCGGGACCTGCACGACACCGCCCTCGCCACGCTGACCATGCTGGGGCTCGGCGCGGTTTCCGGCCCGTCGGCCGCGCTGCGCGAGCGGTGCGCGGCGGACCTGCGTACCCTCGCCGCCCTGGCGGACGCGCGGTCGGCGCCGCCGGCCGGCGTGATGGCGCTGGACGACCGGCTGCGGGCGGTCGTCGCCCGGCTACCCGAGCTGCCGCTGTCCGCGGCGCTGACCCCGTGCGCGGTGCCGCCGGAGGTCGCCGAGGCCCTCGCCGACAGCGCCGCCGCCGCGCTGGCCAACGTGGTCCGGCACGCGCCGGGCGCGTCCGCCGCGCTGCGGCTGGCCCGGGACGCCGACAGCGTCGTGGTCGAGGTGACCGACGACGGTCCGGGCTTCGACCCGGCCACGGTCCCGGCCCACCGGTACGGGCTGCGCGAGTCGGTCCACGGTCGCATGGCGACCGTCGGCGGGCGCGCCGAGGTGACCTCCGGCCCTGGTGCGGGCACCCGGATCCGGCTGGAGTGGACCGGTGAGCACTGACCTCGACGCGCGCGCGGTCGGGCCAGCCGACCGCCTCGCGCCGATCCCGGCCCCGGGCGCTCCGGCCCCACCCGACGCCGCGGGGGCGGCGATCGCGGTGGCGAGTGCCTCCGACCGGGCCGCCCGGATCGCGGCGGTCACCATCGCGCTCGCCTGGCACCTGGCGATCGACCTGCCGGCGCTGCCCGGCGCCGGGTCCTCCCCCGCCGCCTCGGCGGTGGTCGCCGCCGGCTGGCTGGTGACCGCGGCGGTCGGCGTGCTGGCCGGCGTACGCCTGCTGCGCGGTGGCCTGCCGCCCGCCTGGCGGCTGGCGGCGGTGTTGCTGGTGGTCGACGCGGCGGTCTTCGCGGCGGTCGGCGGCGGGCAGTTGTTCGCCGCGGCGAACTGGGCGTGGGGCGGCCTGGTCTGGTTCTTCCCGCTGGTGCTCTGGCGACGGCCGGTCCGGTGGCTGCTGGCGCTGCTCGGCGCGCACGCGGTGATCGCCCTCGCCGCGCTGCTCGGTTCAGGCGCCACCGCCCCGGCCGACCTGGCCCGCTACGCGATGTACGTCTACGCCGTGTCGTCGCTGCCCGTCGCGGTCTTCGTCGGCGGCGTCGCGCTCGCCGCCCTGGCCCAGGCCAGGGCCGGCACGGCCGCGGCGGCGCTGGCGGTCGAGGCCGAACGGGTGGCTGCGGAACGGGCCCAGGCGGAGCGGCGAGCGCGGCTGGCCCTGGCCAGCGGCACCGCCGAGGAGGTGCTGGCCGCCCTCGCCGCCGGCGACGCCGACCCGGCCGACCCGGAGGTACGCCGCCGCTGCGTGCTGGCCGCGGCCCGGCTGCGCCGGCTGATCGTCGAGTCGGACGACGTGCCCGACCCGCTGCTGCACGAGC
Organism: Micromonospora sp. NPDC006431; assembly: GCF_042870725.1. Taxonomy (NCBI): domain Bacteria; kingdom Bacillati; phylum Actinomycetota; class Actinomycetes; order Micromonosporales; family Micromonosporaceae; genus Micromonospora; species Micromonospora sp. NPDC006431. The sequence continues at coordinate 57,467 of NZ_JBIAHQ010000020.1, read as the reverse complement.
TGCGCGCCGCCGCCGACCTGGCCGAACGGAACGGCCTGCCGATCGAGCTGGTCGCCGTCGGCGTCCCGCCGGAGCTGCCCGTCGAGGTACGCCGGCGGTTGGCCGACCCGCTCACCGCGGCGCTCGCCGACGCCCGGGATTGGGCCCGGCTTACCGTGGTGACCGGCCCGGACGAGGTGGTGGTCAGCCTGGTCACGCCCGACCACGACGGGCCCGACGCGAGCGGGCCGCCAGGCCCGACCGGTCCGCGGGAGGCGGACGGGGACGGGAACGGGCCGGTGGATCACGTACACGAGCGGGACGGGGAGATCAGATGGACGCAGACCCGGTGGCGGCGGACGTGACCGGCGGGCGGCCCATCGGCGTGGCCATCGTGGACGACCACCCGGTGGTGATCGACGGGGTAAGCGCCTGGCTGGCCAGCGAGCCGAGGCTGCGCGTACTGGCCACCGGGGACGACCCGGACGCGGTGCTGCGGGCCGCCCCGGAGGCCGAGGTGGTGCTGCTCGACCTGCGGCTGCACGGGCGGATGGCGTTCGACAAGCTCGCCGAGCTGAGCGCCGCCGGCCGCCGGGTGGTGGTCTACTCCCAGCACACCGACCCGGACACCATGCTCGCCGCGCTGGACGCGGGGGCGGTCGCGTTCCTGGCCAAGCACGAGGGGCGCGAGCACTGCGTGGCGACCGTGCTGGCCGCGGCGAGCGACCGCCCGTACGTGCCGCCGGCGCTGGCCGGGGCCATGGTGGGCGATCCCCGGCCGGACCGGCCGGCCCTGTCGGACAAGGAGCGCGAGGCCCTGCTGCTGTGGTTCCAGTCGATGTCGAAGGCGTCGGTGGCCCGCCGGATGCGGATCAGCGAGCACACCGTGAAGCAGTACGTGGACCGGGCGCGGATCAAGTACACCCGGGCGGGCCGGCCGGCCGCCACGAAGGCGGCGCTGCTCGCCCGGGCGATCGAGGACGGCCTCGTCCGGCCGGAAGAGATCGGCATCTACCGGTCACAGGCGTCCACCGACCGGCCGACCCCCTAACGGCTGTCATGACAACCACCACGGCGTGGGCCAGGCTCGACGTACCGCCAACCGTCCCCGGGAGGTCGTGACCGTGCAGGAGGACGCCGCACCGTTCTTCATCGGACCGCACCGCTTCGACGCGGATGGGGACCCCGCCCGTCCCACCCTCGACCGGCGATACGCGCTGGTCCCCGAACCGGGCGAGCAACTGCTCGGGCAGCACCGGCTGCGGATCGCCGGGCAGCTGCTCGGTCCCACCGAGAACGCGCCCGCCTGGCACCTGCCCGCGCCGGCGACGGTCACCGTGACGGACCGGCGCCTCGCGTATGTCTGCACCGGCTCCGAACTGGCCCTGGTCTCGGGGCGGGACGGCCGGACAGGTGCCCGGCACCGGCGGTCGCTCCGGCTGTCCCGTCTGGTCAGTGGCCAGATCCGCTGGCAGTGGCCGTCCCGGCTGGAGCTGGCCGAGGGCCCGGACGACGAGGTCGAGCTGCTGTTGGTCTGCGACGCGCTGCGCACCATCCGGCAGCCGGCCCTCGCGCTGGCCGGCCCGGACGCCCTGATCGTCGCGCTGGCTCGCCAGGTACGCCGCGCGGTGGCCGCGTTCCGCCTGGTGCACCCCGAGCTGGTGGACCTCTCCCCGCCGGAACGGGACACCCTGCTGACCCGAGTGGGTGGCGCGCCCGGCCCGGCCCGGGGCTCGCTGACCATGCCCGGTTCACTGCCGGTGGAGTTTCTGTCCCGGGAGGACTACTACCGACCGGCGGCGACCGAGGCGGCGGCCTGGCCCCGGGCGACCTCCCCGGCCCGGGTGGGGCCCGGTTCCGCCTGCTGACCCTCAGCTCAGCGCGGGCCGGTCGGGGCGGCCCCGGGCCCGCAGCCGGCGGTCAGGAGGTGGCAGCGCGAGGGCCTCGGCGGTCCAGCGCGGCGGCCTCCTCGGGCGTGGGGGCGGCGCCGCCGAGGTGGGCGGGCTGCCACCAGGCGTCGTCGGGGCCGGCCGGCTGCTCCGGGTACTCCCGCTGGGCCCGATCCACCAGCGCGCTGAGCCGGTTCTTCAGCTCGGCCGTCATCGTGGCGGCGTCCGGGTAGCCGGCCGGGTCCATCGGCTCCCCCACCAGGATGCTGATCGGGGTGTGCCGGCGGGTGAGGGTGCGCGGGCGGCCCTTGGTCCACAGCCGCTGGGTGCCCCAGAGTGCAACCGGCAGCAGCGGCACGGCGGCCTGCTGGGCCATCCGGGCGGCCCCGCTCTTGAGCTCCTTGACGGTGAAGGAGCGGCTGATGGTCGCCTCCGGGAAGACGCCGACCACCTCGCCGCGCCGCAGCGCGGACACCGCGGTCTGGTACGACCCGGCGCCGGCCGCCCGGTTGACCGGGATGTGCTTCATGCCCCGCATGAGCGGCCCGGAGACCTTGTGCCGGAAGACCGAGTCCTTGGCCATGAACCGGACCAGGCGGCGGGAGTCGCGCGCGCCGTAGCCGCAGAAGATGAAATCCAGGTAGCTGACGTGGTTGCTGGCCAGCACCGCCCCGCCGGTGCGCGGCACGTGATGGCTGCCCTCCACCCGTAGGCGCAGGTCGAGGACCCGGAACATCGTCTTGGCGGCGGCGATCACGGGCGGGTACACGAGCTCCGGCATCCGCCGACTTTACCCCGAGTAGGTTACGCAACCGTAGGAACGGATCGTGCGATCGGATCTGCGGGGCTCTGCCCTGGGCAGAGCCGGGTCGCGGGCCGGCCCGGGACGGGCCAGCATGGCGGGATGACCGAACGCGGAGTGCTGCTCTGGATCCACGGTGGCGGCTGGCGGGCCCGGTACCACGAGGACGGCGCGGCCCTGGCCCCGCTCGGGCTCCGGGTGGTCGCGGCGACCTACCGGTTCGTGACCGAGGCCCACTGGCCGGCCCAGCTCGCCGACGTCCGCGCGGCGGCCCGGGCCGCCCGGGCCGCGGCGGACGGGCTGCCGCTGCTGGTCGGGGGCGACTCGGCCGGCGGGATGCTCGCCCTGCACCTCGCCCTGCGAGGAGTGGACCGGCCGGGCGACGTCGCGGCGGGGCTGGCGTACTGGGCGCCGGTCGACCCGCTGGACCCGCAGTGGCGGCGGCTGCGCGCTCACGACGACCCGTGGGCGGACCTGCTCGGCCACCCGCCCGCCGCGGGCGACCCGGCCACCGTCGACGCCACGGTCGCGTCCCACCTCGGGTCCGGCGCACCGGTGCTGCTGGTGCAGGGGCGCGAGGACGCGTCGGTGCCGGCCGCGCAGTCGGTGGCGCTGGCCGGGCAACTGCTCGCCGCCGGGCACCCGGTGCACACCTGGATCACCCACGGCGGGCACGCCCTCGACCTGGCGCGTCCGGACATCCAGGCGGTCACCGCCGCGTTCCTGGACACCGTCCTGCCGCCCGCCTGACCCGACTACCGTCAGGGCATGCCCGACCTCGCCGCGATCGTCATCCACTGCCGCGACCCGTACCTGCTCGCCCCGTTCTGGAGCGCGGTGACCGAGCTGCCCGTGGTCGAGGAGGACCGGGTGAAGCTCGCCGACCGGTCGCTCGCGCCGACCGAGGCGGTGCTGCTGCGCGACCCGTCCGGGCACCGGCCGGACATCTGGATCAGCCCCGCCGACGACCTGCCGACCCGCGGCCGGATCCACCTGGACCTGGCCGGCGACGCCGAGGAGCGGGCGGCGGTGCTGGCGGCGGGGGCGACGGTGGTCCGCGAGCTGCCCCGGTGGACCGTGCTGGCCGACCCGGAGGGGAACGAGTTCTGCCTGCTGCCCCGCACCCAGGCCCACGCCGACCCGCTGGTGCCCGGCCGCTGAGCACGCGGCGGCGCCGCCGGCCCGGCGGTCGGCGGCGCCCCACGGTCGCGTTACTGGGGGGCCAGCCGGTGCAGGTCGACCCGGCCCCGGGCGAAGGCGTCCACCTTCCCCCACCGGCCCGGGATGTCCAGCACCTCGATCCGCCCCATGCCGACCGGCAGCCGCGGGTCCACCGCCAGGTGCCCCTCGTGCGGCTCGAGCCCGAGCATCGTCCGGATCAGCAACAGCGGGGTCCCGGTCGACCAGGCCTGCGGGCTGCACGCCGTCGGATACTCCACGGGGAACTTGGTCAGGTCCCGCGGATAGCCGCCGAACGCCTCCGGCAGCCGGCCGTCGAAGTACCGCGCCGCTTCGAGGATGCCGTTGGCGATGACGGCGGCCTCGTCGGCGAAGCCGTACCGGCGCAGACCCCAGGCGATGAACGAGTTGTCGAACGGCCAGATCGTGCCGTTGTGGTAGCCGATCGGGTTGTAGCGGACCTCGCCCTCGGCCAGGGTTCGCACCCCCCAGCCGGAGAAGAGCCGCGGCCCGAGCAGGTGGTCGGCGATCTTCCTCGCCCGGTCCGGCTCGACGATGCCGCTCCACAGCAGGTGGCCGATGTTCGAGCTGAGCACCGCGCAGTGCCGGCCGTCCGGGTCCAGGCCGAGGGCGTAGTACTCGCCGTCCGCCACCCACCAGTCCCGGTTGAACCGCTCCCTGAGCTCCGCCGCCCCCCGCTCCAACTGGTCGGCGTACGCCGGGTCGTCCCAGAACTCCCGGGCCAGCCGGGCGGCCCGCATCTTCGCGTCGTACGCGTACCCCTGCACCTCGCAGGTGGCCCGCGGGAACGGCGGCAGCGTGCCGTCCCGGTAGGAGATGGAGTCCCACGAGTCCTTCCAGCACTGGTTCTCCAGGCCGGTGTCGGTGTTGCGCCGCTCATACCAGATGTAGCCGTTGCCCACCAGGTCGGCGTAGTCGTCGACCCACTTCAGCGCCGCCCGGCACTCCCGTTCCAACTCCTTGACCAGCGCCACGTCGCCGGTCCACTTCTCGTACTCGTCGAGCAGCACCACGAACAGCGGCGTCGCGTCCACCGAGCCGTAGTAGGGCGAGTGCGGCTGCTCCTCGAAGGCGGCCGTCTCGCCGTAGCGCATCTCGTGCAGGATCCGGCCCGGGTCCTCATCCCGGAAGTCGTCGAACCGGGTGCCCTGCAGCGCCCCGAGGATCCGCAGCGTGGTCTTGGACAGCTCCGGCGCGAACGGCAGCACCTGGAGGCAGGTCAGGATGCTGTCCCGGCCGAACATGGTCATGAACCAGGGCAGACCGGCGGCCGGCAGCGTCTGCCCACCGAGCGACAACGGCGAGAAGCGCAGCGCCGCCAGGTCGATCAGACTGCGCCGGTACGTCGAGCAGACCTCGCGGTGCTCGCTGTTCACCTTCGGTGCGTTGGCGATCCACTGCTCCAGGTCCTGCTGCAGGGCCAACCGCTCGACGCCGTGCGTCCGCAGCCCCATCCGCAGGTCCCGGCCGCCCGGGCCGACCGCGAAGGTCTGTACGTCGATGCCGGTGTCCCACTGCTGGTTCGGTTCCAGGTGGACAGTGAAGGCGAGGCCGTTCCGGTCGTAGCGGGCCGGCTGGGAGGACTGGATGACCGTCTCCCGCTTGAAGTTGCCCCGCCGGTAGCCCAGCCGGAGCCGGTCCGACTCGGCCTCGGCATAGATCTCGCCCTTCTTGTTCAGGATCTCATCCTTGACCTGGAACAGGTCGGCGAAGTCCGACGCGGCGTCGATCCGGATCTCCAGGTCGACCGGTTTCTCGTCGTGGTTGAGGATGGTCAGCGTCTCCCGGAAGCTGCCGCCCACCGCCCGCTCCCGAATGATCGACAACTTCGCGTCGATGTAGTGCGTGGCCATGCCCGGCACCAGGAAGAACCGGGCCTCGTAGTACTGGAGGTCGTCGTACGACAGGGCGTTGAGCCGCTCACCGTTGACGGTCAGCACCCACTTGGAGAGGAAACGGGTGTCGATGGCGAAGAGGCCGGTCGGCTCGCTCGGCGTCGCCTCGATGTCGCCGGTGTCCTCGGACACCACGAACGTGTTGCCGTCAAGGATCCGGACGGTGTCCGTGCCCGCCATCAGGAAGCCCCCCTCTGGAACGCGTGATGCGGCCCGCGAGAGTCCGGCGGGCCGGGAAAGATCCGTTCGACCTGCAACACCAGCCGCAGGTCACCCAGCACGGTCATGTCGCCGCGCAGCAGCGCCGCGATGACGTTCTCCTGGCCGCTGACCAACTCGCCGAAGAGTCGCGGCGCGGTCCCCACGACCGTGTTCGCCTCCTGGTCCTCCTGCCGGACCCGGAGGTTGCCCCGGTCGATGTGCAGCAGCCAGTGTGTCGTGTGCGCCCCCTCGTGCAGGTCGAAGCGCAGGGTGCCGCTGGTCTTCGCCAGCAGGGGTTCGTACCCCCGCCGGTCCAGGTCCTCAAAGAACTTCGTGGTCGCGTCCACCAGTTCACTCCTCCCGCGGTCCGCGGCGTGTGACGTCCGAGAAGGGGTGCCCATCGGGTACGGGGTCAATCTCGCCCGGTTCGGGTGAGCCGCCGACGTCGCGCATGGGCGGAAGGCGCGAACGCCGGCACCCGGGAACCGGGGGCCGGCGTCGCCGCGGCGGACGGGTCAGTTGTTCGGTTCGTCGGCGCTGATGTCGGCGAGCACCGACTGCGGCTCGCGCTCGACGGCGAGGTCACCCATCGACACCAGTCCGATCAGCCGGCCGTCGTCGACCACCGGCAGCCGCCGGACGGCGTACGTGCGCATCAGGTCCGCGGCCGCCACCGCGTCGTCGTACTGGCTCACCGTCACCACGTCCTTGCTGGTGATCTGGTTGAGCCTGGTCGTGGCGGGGTCCATGTTCTCGGCGACGCCCCGGACCGTGATGTCCCGGTCCGTGACGATGCCCACCACGCGGTCACCATCGGTCACTACCACGTCGCCGATGGCGCTGTCGCGCATCTCCTGCGCCGCCGCGGTCAGGGTGTCGTCGCCGTCCATCGTCACCAACCGGGTCGTCATGAACTCTCCGACCGTTGTCATGGTGCTCCCCTCTCGGTGTCGGCACCGCGGTCTACCCGCCGCCGCGGGCCGGGTAACGCGCCCCGTTCGGTGGTGGTGCCGGCGCAGGTCGTGGCAGCCGGTTCCTGGACCGGCCGAAGAACGCCGGGCTGGGGGCGACGGGAGGCCAGGGGCGCGGCGGACGCGTGGTCAGGCGCGCGGGGGCGCGCCGTAGACCCGCTCGACGTGCAGCCGCAGCACGAGGCGGCGCTCGGCGACCATGGCGCGCCGGAAGTCGTCCCAGTCCGGGTGTTCGCCCTGCACCGCCCGGTACAGCCCGACCAGTTCCTCGACGGTGGGATCGTCCGGCCGCTGAGCCACCGGGGTCAGCTCGGCCCGCGCCTCCGCCACCGCGTACGCCCAGCCGTCCGCGCTGCTGACCTGGAAGCTGGCCCGGGGGTCCCGACGCAGGTTGGCGGTCTTCGCCCGGTCGTCGGTCACCGAGATCCGGATCACGCCCTGCTCCCGGTCGAAGGAGTGGACCACGTTGGACAGCTGCGGCCGGCCGTCCCGCTTGATGGTGGCGAGCACCCCGATCCGGCGGCTCGCGATGAGATCGGTCAGGGCCTGCTGGGTCTGCTCGTCCGCCATGGGGGCCTCCCGGGTCGACTGGTCGCGCGGTCGACCCCCATCTCACCGCATTCCCGGCCGGCGTGCCCGACGCACGGCCGGGCCGGCGGCTCAGCGCCGCTCGGCGGCGACCAGCTCGGCGAGCTGTACGGCGTTGAGCGCGGCGCCCTTGCGCAGGTTGTCGTTGGAGCAGAAGAGCGCTAGCCCGTGCTCGACGGTCTCGTCGTTCCGGATCCGCCCGACGTACGTCGGGTCCTGGCCGGCCGCCTGCAGCGGAGTGGGCACGTCCGACAGGGCCACCCCCGGCGCGCCGTCGAGCAGCTCCCGGGCGCGGGCCGGAGTGATCGGCCGGGCGAAGCGGGCGTTGATCTGGAGCGAGTGTCCGGTGAAGACCGGAACCCGGACGCAGGTGCCGGAGACCTTCAGCCCCGGGATCTCCAGGATCTTGCGGCTCTCGTTGCGCAGCTTCTGCTCCTCGTCGGTCTCGAAGGAGCCGTCGTCGACGATCGAACCGGCCAGCGGGAGCACGTTGAAGGCGATCGGACGGGCGAACGAGCGCGGCGCGGGGAACTCGACGGCCGCACCGTCGAAGGTGAGCCCGGCGGCGTCCTCGGCCACCTTGCGGACCTGCTCGTCGAGCTCCGCCACGCCGGCCAGGCCGGCGCCGGAGACCGCCTGGTACGTCGCCACGACCAGGCTGACCAGCTCGGCCGCCTGGTGCAGCGGACGCAGCACCGGCATGGCGGCCATGGTGGTGCAGTTCGGGTTGGCCACGATGCCCTTCGGCCGGTCGGCGATGGCGTGCGGGTTGACTTCGGCGACCACCAGCGGCACCTCGGGGTCCATCCGGAACGCCGAGGAGTTGTCGATGACGACCGCGCCGGCGTCTACGACCCGGGGGGCCAGCTCGCGGGCGGTGCCCTTGCCCGCCGAGAAGAGCACGATGTCCAGCCCCCGGTAGTCCGCGGTGGCCGCGTCCTCGACGGTGACCTCGCCGTCCCGCCAGGGCAGGGTCCGCCCGGCCGACCGCGCCGAGGCGAACAACCGCACCTGCTCCGCCGGGAACTCGCGCTCCGCCAGCACGTGCCGCATCACGCCACCGACCTGGCCGGTGGCCCCCACAATGCCGATCCTCATGCCCGCGAGGCTACCCAGCCGGGCGGCCGGACCGGGAAGGCTTTCCCACCGCGCGGGCCGGCGGCCGGCCCCGCCCTCCCCGGACCGCAGCCGCCAGGAGCTGCAACGACGGCGCTCCAGGGCCGCTCGTCCCGGAAGATCACCGGCCGTCAGCCCGCCCGGCCGGAGCATCCGCACCCCCCGCCCGCCCCGGGTTAGAGCCGGACGCGACCGGAATCACACCCCAACGGGCGGTCAGGGGGTGTGGTCGACGACCTCGCCGAGCCCGGTGGCGACCAACTCGTCCCGGATGATCGCCGCGTCGCCCTCCACGACCAGGGTGAGCGAATCCGGGTGCAGGTGCGCCGTGGCCGCCGCGGAGACCTGCTCCACGTCGGCGGCGAGCAGCGACTCGCGCAGCCGGGCGTGGTAGTCGTCCGGCAGGTCGTGCACCACCAGGGTGGTCAGCGCCGAGGCGATGGCCCGCGGGGTCTGCAGCTCGACCGAGAGCTGACCGGCCCGCCAGAAGCGGGCCACCGCGAGCTCGTCCTCGGTCACTCCCTCCGACCGGGTCCGCGACACCTCGCCGACCGCCTCGACCAGCGCCGGCGCGGTCACCGCGGTCTGCACCCCGGAGCTGATCGCGAACCGGCCGAACCGGCGGGACGAGGCGAAGTCGCCCCGGATGCCGTAGGTGTAGCCGTGCACCTCGCGCAGCAGATGGTTCAGCCGGGAGGTGAACGCCCCGCCCAGCACCGTGCCGGCGAGCGACATCGGCACGTGGTCCGGGTGGGCGCGGTGCGGGGACGGGTGCCCGAGGCGGAGCGTCGACTGCACCGAGCCGGGGCGGTCGACCAGGATGATCCGCCGCCGGTCGTGCCGCGGCACCTCGACCGGGCCGCCCTTCTCCACCGGCCCGCCCGCGGCGCCCGCGAACGCCGTCGCGCCCAGCGCGTCCAGGTCGATCCGGTCCAGGTCACCGGCGATGACCAGGGTGCCCGGGCGGATGAACCACTCGGAGTGGAAGACCGTCACGTCGTCCACGTCCAGCGCGGCCACGCTGTCCGGGTCGCCGTACATCGGGCGGCCCCAGCGGTTGTCCGTGCCGAAGATGTCGCCGCGCAGCACCGCGTCCGCCCGGGGGCCGGGGTTGGCCCAGTCCATCCGCAGCGCGGTCGCCTCGTCGTCGCGGACCCGCAGCACGTCGGCCGGGTCGAGCTTCGGCGTCCGGACCGCCTCGGCGAGCAGTTCCACGGCGGCGCTCAGCCGATCGACCGGCACCTGCACGCTGACCTGGAAGGAGTCCCAGTCCAGCGCGGTCACCAGCTCGGTGCCGAGCGCCTCGACGGCCAGCGCGTACGCGGTGGCGTCCCGCTGCGCGGTGCCCTCCTCCAGGGCCTTGGCGAGCACCGCGCCCAGCCCCTCCTTGCCGACCGGCTCCCGGCCGGCGCCGGCGTCGAGGAGCAGCAGCGCGACCGCGAGGCTCTGCCCGGGCAGGTGCGCGGCGACGACCTGCCCGCCGGCGACGGCCCGGCGCACCACCTGCGGGAACCGGTACGGACGGGCGGCGCCCGGCCCGGGACGTTCGGTGATCAGCGTCATGCGGTCTTCTCCTCCGGCACGTAGCACAGGGTCACCCGGTCGTGTTCGGTACGGAGCAGCTCGGCGGCCTGTTCGGCGATCTGCTCGGCGGTGACGGCGAGCCACCCCGGCAGCCGCTCGCCGGCCTTCGCCGGGTCGCCGAACTGGGTGGCGTACCGGCCCAGCGTGTCCGCCCGGCCCTCCACCGTGGACATCTGCCGCCACCACATGGTGCTCAGCAGCGCCTTGGCCCGGTCCAGCTCGGCGGCGGTCACCGGCACCGTCGCCAGCTCGTCGACCACCTCCGCCAGCCCGTCGCGCAGCCGCTCGACGGTGACCCCGGGGCGGGCGGTGGCGGTGGCGATCAGCGGGGCGGGAGCGTGGGCCAGGTCCACCCCGTACGCCCCGACCAGATCCGGCTGGGCGATCCGCTCCCCGTCGGCGAGGCGCTGGTAGAGCCGGCTGCCCCGGCCGCTGCCGAGGACGGTGGCGAGCACCGTGGCGACGTCGTAGCCGGGGGTGCCGAACGGCTGGGTGCGGTGCGCCACGTACACCCGGGGAGCGGGGACATCGGCGGTGACCCTCTCCACGGCTGGCCGCCCGGCCGTCGGCACGGTGCGTCCGTCCGGCGCGGCGGGGATGTCGGCGCGCGGCGGGATGGCGCCGAAGTACTTGTCGGCCAGCGCGAACACCTCGGCCGCCGTGGTGTCGCCGACCACGGTGAGCACGGCGTTGTTCGGCGCGTAGTAGGTCTCGTGGAACGCCTGGAAGGTGGGCAGGCCGGCGGCGTTGAGGTCGGCCATCGACCCGATCGTGGCGTGGTGGTACGGGTGCCCCGGCGGGTAGAGCAGCGGCAGCAGGCGCAGCCACGCGTCGCCGTACGGGACGTTCTCGTACCGCTGGCGGCGCTCGTTCTTGACCACCTCGCGCTGGTTGTTCAACGTCTCCTGGGTCAGCGCCGGCACCAGGCCGCCCATCCGGTCGGCCTCCAGCCAGAGCGCCAGCTCGAGGTGCTCGGCCGGGACCGTCTCGAAGTAGTTGGTCCGGTCCGGGTTGGTGGTGGCGTTCAGCGAACCGCCGGACCCCTGGATGAGCTTCATGTGCTCGGTCTTCGCCACGTTCACCGAGCCCTCGAACATCAGGTGCTCGAAGAGGTGGGCGAAGCCGGTCTGGCCCGCCGGCTCGTGCCGGGAGCCCACGTCGTACCAGAGGTTCACGGCGATCGCGGGTGCGGTGCGGTCCTCGCTCACCACCACGCGCAGGCCGTTGTCCAGTCGGGTCGTCTCGATCGGCCAGGGGTAACCGCTGTCGGGCATGGCACGACGCTATCCGATCTCGCGGGCGGAAAGGGGACGGGCGGGAGCATCCTCGCCGCGCGGCGGGGTATCCCCGGGGCATGCCCGACCCCGCATCCACCGTCACCGAACGTGCCGCCGCCGCGCTGGCCCGCCGCCGGCGGGCCCGGCTGCTGCATCCCGCCGGCCGCACCTTCTCCGCCGAGGTGATGATCTGGGGTACGCCCGGTCCGCCGACCGGGGTCCCGCTCTTCGACCGGCCCGGACGGTGGCGGGGCACGGTCCGGCTGTCGAAGGGGGTCGCCACGCCGGGGAGCTGGCCGGACGTGCTGGGGCTGGGCGTGCGGCTGCACCGGGACCCGGAACCGCCGGTGGATCTGCTGATGAGTTCCAGCGCCGCCCCGCCGGTGCTGCGCCAACTGCCGCTGCCCCGGCGGCGCTTCACCGGGACGTACAGCTCGATCGTGCCCTTCCGGGCCGGCCGGTGCCGGCTCCTGGTGGCCGCGCTGGCCGACCCGGACTCGCCGGAGCTGGGCCGCAGTCTCACCGAGGTCTCGTCAGCGGCGGGCCCGGACGCGCCACGGCTGGTGCTGGCGGTGGCCTCAACGGTCGGGCCGTGGCGGCCGTTCGGGCAGGTCTGCCTCGACGGCCGGCGCGGCGCCCGGGAGGACGCCGCGCTGGCCTTCGATCCGATCGGCAACCTGCCGGCGGGCCTGCGGGCGGAGGGGCTGCTCGCCTGGCTGCGCGACACCACCTACCGCGGCTCCCGCCGGGCCCGGGGCGCGTCCGCTCAGTCCGGGGGCTCGCTCGGGGTCACGGTCTGATCCGACGTCCGGCGCTCCAGGGTGGCGTCCTGGGCGACGTTCCGATCCTCCCGGATGTCCGATTCGGCGAGGATCGCGTCGGCCTGGGCCTCGGGGTCCTCGCTGCCCACCGCCGCCTCCTCCGGCAGGAGGTGGGCGCGGGACTCGATCCGCTCCTGGTCGTTCTGCTGGTGGCTCATGCCGTTCCCATACCCCGCGGGTGCGCACCGGAACGGGCGACACACCTCGTTCGGGCGCACGGGGTGCGCCGTCGTCGGCCAGGTAGCGCGGTTCCGGTTCCGCTTTCCCAGGATTCGGTATGCCGAGGAAATCGTTCCGTCGCGTCGCCGCGTGGCGCTGATGGCCCCGCCGGGCGCTTGTCGCGCCCTCGGCGCCACCGTTGGCAGCATAGATGAAGTTGAACGCGGGGCGGGGCCTTGCCGACGATGGAGTGAGCCCAGCCCGTCGCGTCGGGTACGCTGGCTGGCGTGACGCGGTCGTATCGATGGTTTAGGCAGCCGGCTGGAGGAGCCGGTGACTCGACCATGATCTGACGTCACTCCTCTTCGAGCCGGCCGGGCAGGGATCATTCCCTGCCCTTTCGCGTACGAGCAGCCGGCTCGACCCCGGGCGCCGGCCCCGGGCACGGTCGGCGGAAGGAACTCCACCGTGCCGACCCAGGACGCCCATCGGGTCATCGACCAGCGGATCGACCGCGTCGTACCACTGACCACCCCGGCCCTGCTGCACCACCACCTGCCCCTGGACGCGGCGCTCGCGGAGGCCGTGGTCACCGGCCGACGCGCCGTCGGCCGGGTGCTGGACCGTGCCGACGACCGGCTCCTGGTCGTGGTCGGCCCGTGCTCGGTGCACGACCCCGCCGCCGCCCTCGAGTACGCGGGCCGGCTGCGCGAGGCCGCCGACCGGCTCGCCGACGACCTGCTGGTGGTGATGCGGGTCTACTTCGAGAAGCCGCGCTCGACGGTGGGCTGGAAGGGCCTGATCAACGACCCGGGGCTGGACGGCTCGGGCGACGTCAATACCGGCCTGCGTACGGCCCGGTCGCTCCTGCTCGACGTGCTGCGGCTCGGGTTGCCGGTGGGTTGCGAGTTCCTCGATCCGATCACGCCGCAGTACATCGCCGACACGGTGGCCTGGGGAGCGATCGGCGCCCGGACGGTGGAGAGCCAGGTGCACCGGCAGCTCGCCTCCGGTTTGTCCATGCCGATCGGCATGAAGAACCGCCCCGACGGCAGCATCTCCACCGCCGTGGACGCGATCCGGGCGGCCGGCGTGCCGCACGTCTTCCCCGGCATCGACGTCTCCGGCACCCCGGCGATCATGCACACCCGGGGCAACGCCGACGGCCATCTGGTGCTGCGCGGCGGGGGCGGGCGGCCCAACTACGACGCGGAGTCGGTGGCCGGCGCGCTCGACCTGCTCCGCACCGCCGGCCTGCCCGAACGAGTGGTGATCGACGCCAGCCACGCCAACAGCGGCAAGGACCACCGCCGGCAGCCGCTCGTCGCGGCCGACGTGGCCGCCCAGCTGGCCGCCGGCCAGCGCGGCATCGTCGGCATCATGCTGGAGAGCTTCCTGCAGCCGGGCCGCCAGGACCTGGACCCCACGCGGGAGCTGGAGTACGGGAAGTCCGTCACCGACGCCTGCCTCGGCTGGGACACCACCGCGCAGGTCCTCACCGACCTGGCCCAGGCCGTTCGCACCCGCCGCGCCACCCTCCCCACCCCCGCCTGACCTCCCCGGTCCACCCATCTGTTGATCATGAGGTTGGCGGCGGTCAGCGAGATCCACATCGCCGCCAACCTCATGATCAACGAGGAGCCGGGGCAGTGCCGCGACCGGCGACGTTTGACCGATTCGGGCCGGGGTAGCTGACCGGGGTGACCGACGACGCGCCCGTGACCGAACAGCCGGACACCCGGCAGCTCGACGAACTGCTCGACGACATCTACCACGGCCAGGAGCGGATCACCCAGGCGGACATCTACCGCCGGGCGGTCGCCGCCGAACTCCCCGCGGAACTGCTCACCCGGATCGCCGCACTCCCGCAGGGCGAGTACGCGATCGACGAGGTGACCGACCTGCTGGGCGGGACCGTCGCCTGAACGGCCGGCCGGGTGGCCGCCGCGCCGACCGGCGGCCGTGACGGCGCCCGCCCGGAGACCGCCGGCGGCACGACGGAGAGGACAGTGGGATGACCGACCGGGACGAGGGGCGTCAACCGGAGGCGCTCGGCCAGCCGCCGACGGCGGCGCCCCCCGACGCTGATCCGGAGTTCGCGGAGGAGCACGAGGAAACCGCGGTGGACGAGGACATCATCACCGGCGAGGACGGGGGCCGACGCGAGCCCGAGTCGTCGCGTGGCTGGGCCGGCGAGAACCACGGCACCAACCCCACCTGAGCGCACCGACGAGGGGCGGGCCGCGTCCGCCCCTCGTCTCGACAAACTCCGGTTCGGCGCAGCGATCCGGAGCCGTCGCGACTCACTTTCCGCGTTGCCCACCCGCGGCCGCCTGCTGGGCGACCGCGTAACCCATCTGGAGGAAGTCGGAGGCGGCCACCGCGGTCAGCGCGGTGGCGACCAGCCGGGTCAGCCGGGGCGCCAGCACCAGTCCGCCGGTGAGCCCGGTGGCGACCCAGACCGCCAGGCAGAACGGGCAGCTCAACAGTTCCCCGACCGCGTGCCGGGTGGCACTGCCCTGGTCCCGGACCTGCTCCATCACTTCGCCACTGCCGATCGGGTGGTCGTAGCGGGTGAACGGAGCACGCAGCGGGCTGGTGATCGCGTCCTTGGAGAGCAGCCGGCTGAGCTTGTGGGTCGCGACGGAGAGCAGCACCACGTCTGCCGGCGAGGGCCGCTCCGGCACCGGCCGCCCGGTCGCCCGGACCAGGCCCACCAGCGACGCGGTGACCGTCGCGTACGTGCCCATCGCCACCAGGTAGCCGCCCAGCGGTCGGTGCTCGTGCGGCGCGTACGCCTGACGCAGGCGCGCCACCTTGTGCTTCAGGCCACTCCGGGACACCCGGCCTCCTCGTTCTCGTGGCACCGCCGGCTCAGCCGGCGGTCAGGTTGTCATCCACCTCGCGGGCGAGGTTGGCCAGGGTCTCCTCGGCCAGCGCCGGGACGTCCCCGCCGGCCAGGTCCAGCCGTACCCGGGCGCCCCCGGCATCGGCCGGCTCCACCCGGATCTCCGCCGACCAGTCGGGCGCGGAGTCGCTGTACCAGGTGGCTCGCATCTCCTCGACGCTGACCACCTCCGGACGGCGCCCGCCGTCCTGCCGCAGCGGCTCGGGCAGCCACGCCGCCGCCCGGTCCGGGTCGATGGCCGTGTTGAAGACCACCTCGGGCGGCGCGGACATCCCCCGCTCGACATGCGCCGCCATCAGGCCCCCCGGAGCCGGCTCGGGTCGACCTCCCGCCCCGGGTGCCGGGCGAGGTATTCCGTCTCCAGCTCCGCGGTGCGACGCAGGTGGTTGGCGAGCGCGGAGTCGGTGGCGTGCCGCAGGGTGTCCAGCCGGGTCCGGTGCAGGCTGTGCATCTCCCGGATCAGGTCCTCGTCGCCCAGCTCGGCGGGGTCCACCCCGAGCAGCTCGCCGTCGACGTCGCCCAGCGCGGTATCGGTCCGGGCGTGGTCGCCGTCCCACTCGGGCATCCGCTGCTCCGGGCTGGCGTCGCCGGGCCGGCGTACTGATTCGGTCATTGTCGCCCCCTCGTCTCGTTCGGGCTGGCGTCTAGACGGATGCCCACCCGGGATCCCACCAAACCCCGCGACCTACGACACCGCGTCGGAGACGGCCGCCGGCCCCGGTACCCTCAAAGGCATGAAGCGGCTCCGGACACCGGCGTGGATCGCCCGCCACGTGGCCATGGTCGTGCTGGTCGTGGGCTGCCTCGGGCTCGGCTGGTGGCAGGTCACCCGGGCCGCCGAGGGCAACACGCTGAGCTTCGGGTACGCGATCGAATGGCCGGTCTTCGCCGGCTTCGTGGTCTTCCTCTGGTGGCGTGAGGTGCGGCACGCGCTGCGGGGCCCGCGTGAGCCGGGGTCCGCTCCGGCGCCGCCGGCGGTCGCCGGGCCCGAGCCGGCCCCCACCACCCCGGTGGTACGCCGACCGGTGCGGGTCAGCCGGGTGCCGGCCACCCCGGTCGAGGCGGTCGAGGAGGGCGACCTCGCCGCGTACAACCGCTATCTGTCATGGTTGAACGCCAACCCGGGCGCGCGGCCCGGCGACTATCCCGGCTGATGGCCGGTTCGGAAGGACGGACGACGGTGGGCGGAGCGCTTACCCGGTACCGCGTGATCGCCTGGATCGTGGGCGTCGCGCTGGCGGTGCTGGTCCTGATCGGTATGCCGCTGAAGTACGGCTTCGACAAGCCGACCGTGGTGGCCGTGGTCGGCACCGCGCACGGCTGGCTGTACATGCTCTACCTGGCCGCGACGTTCGACCTGTCGCGCCGGGCCGAATGGCCGCTGAAGCGGATGCTGCTGGTGATGCTCGCCGGCACGGTGCCGTTCGTCTCGTTCTACGCCGAGCGCCGGGTCAGCCACTGGCTGTCGGCCGGCGACCGGCCCCGCACCCCGGAGCCGGTCGCCGGCTGAGTCACCGGCTGGGCCGCCACGGGTCGGCGGAGGCCAACGGGTCCGCCCAGCCGGCACCGTGGCGTACCCCCTCCCGGGCCCGGTTCAGGGCCCGGGTGACCTGGCCGAACTGCCGCTCGTCGTCGCTGCTGAACAGCAGCACCTCGGCGCCCCGGTGCAGCCCCCACAGCTCGTACGCGGGGGGCCGCCAGCGGTCGCCGACCAGGATCAGCACCAGTGGCAGCAGACCCACCGCGCCCAGCGCCAGGTACGCGGCCGCGGTGAGTCGTTGCAGCCCGCCGGTGAAGCCGAGCAGCACCCCGACCGCGCCGATCAGCGCGGCGGTGACCACGACCGCCCGGAGGGCCAGCCGGTCGTGCGGCCCGCGGGTGGTCCAGAGCTGGGTGAGTTCCGTGACCCGCCAGCTGTTGCGGCCGACGGTGAAGCGTTCGGCGGTGACGACGATGCCCGGCCGGGCATAGAGCAGGGTCGGGGTGGTCGCCTGCGGCGACCGGGGCGGGCGGGTGGTGGAGCCATCGCTCTGCACGGCGTCCTCCAGGGGTCGCGCGCCGGGTTCTCCGCGCCAGCCCTGACCTGTGCCGATGCCGCTGGCGGGATTCCCGGCTCCGCGCTTCATTGTGTTGGGGGCGCGCCACCCCGGCCCGGCGTTTCTCCTGGTTCCCGGGGGCCGCCCCGGCGGGGACTCCGCCCGGAAACAGAAGCCATTTCGGGCTATGTCGTGACTTCACGACCCGTTGCCTGGCGACATCCGCCGAGAACGACGAATGGGGCGAGCCTCACGATGCGGCCATCGGGCGCGAAGGTCGCCCCGTCCGGGTTGCAAAACGGGCACAAAGCGTCACCATCACCAGCATCACTTCCTGACACTTTGCCAACATTCGCCCCTACTTCAACTGCCGGGCACTCCCGTCACGGGTTAGGTTGGGCAGGCCGGTCCGGTCGACCGCCATCCACCCGGATGGCCCTGGGCCGGTGTCGCCGGGGCGCGAAACGCTCCCGGCGACCGTGGGAGAGGAGCTTTCCGCTCTTGTCGTCCTTACGGATCCTGCTGCGCTCGCTGGTGGTCGCCGGCCTCTCGGCCGTGCTGATCGCCCCGGCGTCGGTGGCTCGGGCCGAGCCCACCCCCGCCGAGCTGACGAAGCAGATCGAGAAGTCCTCGACTGAGCTGGAGCGAATCGTCGAGTCCTACAACAAGCTCAACGAGGACATCAAGGCCAACCAGGCCGCCGCGGCCGCGTTGCAGGCCAGGATCGGCCCGTTGCAGGCCCAGGCCGAGCGCAGCCGCGCCGACGTGGGCGTCCTCGCCGTCACCGCGTACAAGACCGGCGGGCTGCGCACCGCGCAGGCGCTGCTGGAGCCGAGCGGGTCGGCCTCGCTGCCGGAACGGCTGGGCACGCTGGACCAGCTGACCCGCCAGCGCCAGCAGACCATCGCCGGCTTCACCGCGGACCAGCGCCGGCTGATCGACCAGAAGACCCGGCTCGACGCCACGCTCGCCCGTGAGGCGGCTCAGGCGAGGCAGCTCAGGGGCGCCAAGAAGAAGATCGAGGCCGACCTGGACCGCCTCTACCAGCTGCGGCGGCAGGCGTACGGCCGGGCCACCGAGGCACCCGGCTCGGCCAGCTCCGCCGGCAGTCCGCCGGCTGTCTCCGGCTCCGCCGGGGTGGCGGTGCGCTACGCGTACGGAGCGGTCGGCAAGCCGTACGTCTACGGGGCCGACGGCCCCAGCGGCTACGACTGCTCCGGGCTCACGCTGGCCGCGTGGCGAGCGGCCGGCAAGTCGTTGCCACACAACGCGGCGATGCAGTGGAACGCCACCGCGCGGATCAGCCGCAGTTCGCTGAAGCCCGGTGATCTGGTCTTCTACTCCGGCCTGGGTCACGTGGCGCTCTACGTGGGTGGCGGTCAGATCATCGACGCGCCCAGCGCCGGCCGCAACGTCAACAAGCGGGACATGAACATCATGTCCATCGCCGGCTACGGCCGGGTGCGCTGACCCCAAGAGCCAGCGCGGGCTCCCGGACGGCGAACGGCCGGCGTCCCCCTATCGGACGCCGGCCGCTCGTCTTGTCATTACTACCAGCTCAGGCTGCCTGCAGCCCCTCGGCCCGGGCCAGCTCACGGAGCCGGCCGAGGGCCTGGATCTCCAGCTGGCGGATCCGCTCCCGGGACAGCGAGAACCGCGACGCCACCTCGGTCAGCGAGTGCTCCCGGCCGTCCTCCAGGCCGTAGCGGGCCCGCATGATGCCGGCCGACCGGTCGTCGAGGTGGTTGAGCAGGCCCTCGATGCGCTGCCGCTCCAGCCCGGTGAGGACGATGTCCTCCGGCGACGGGGCGTCACTGTCGGCGACCAGGTCGCCCAGGTTGGTGTCGCCGTCGTCACCGACCGGGGTGTCCAGCGAGACCGTGTCCTGCGACCAGCGGACCAGCTCGTTGACCCGCTCGACGGTGACGCCGAGCCCCGCCGCGATCTGCTCCGGCTCCGGGTCGCTGCCCAGCTCACGGGTGAGCTGGCGGGTCACATTCCGCATCCGGTTGACGTCCTCGACCAGGTGGACCGGCAGCCGGACGGTCCGCTCCTGCTGGGCGATGGCCCGGCTGATCGCCTGGCGGATCCACCACGTCGCGTAGGTGGAGAACTTGTAGCCACGCTCGTAGTCGAACTTCTCGACCGCCCGGACCAGGCCGGTGTTGCCCTCCTGGATCAGATCCAGCATGGGCATGCCGGACCGCACGTACCGGCGGGCGATCGACACGACCAGTCGCAGGTTGGCGCGAATGAACAGGTCCTTCGCGCGCTCACCCTCGACGACCAGCCGCTCCAGATCCTCCCGCTCGACGCCGGCGGGCACGCGGTCCTCGCCGAGCAGGTGCTCGGCGTAGAGGCCGGCCTCGATCGCCTTGGAGAGGTCGACCTCCTTGGCGGCGTCCAGCAGCGGCGTCCGGGAGATCTCGTGCAGGTAGACGCCGACCAGGTCGCGCTCCTCGGCGACCTCGTCGGTACGCATGCCGATGTTCTTGTCCACGATTGCCACGGTCCCCTCGCTAGCGCCGGTTGCCCGGTTCCTTGCCATCCCCACGTTCATCAGCCCTCCCCGTAACCTCTGCTGTGCCCGTAGGTGCTGACACCTACACAACAGTTGAGACGCGTTGGGGATTCCATGCCGTGAGTCGAAACTGTCACGAATGCCTGAGTAGTAGCTGAGAGCCCGGTCCATGTTTGCTGTCAGGACCCCTGCTCGGGTGGCTCGCGCACGCCCTGCTGAAAAGACGCTCGGAGCAGCGGAATCGTTGCCGCCCGGGAAATCGCACCATTGCGAATTCCAAGAACACAGCGACCCGCGTCACCGCGGCATTGCGATCCTGGTCACTGCGAGATACGCATCGGCGGACCGGGCGGTTCAGCCACGGGTCAGGATTACCCCACGCTTCGATGAACAATCCGCAGCGCGGAAGCCGTCCCGGCCACGGCGTGACCTGCGTCGCAGCCGCCGGAGGGTGCGGGGCGAACGGGACGCCGGGCGGGTCAGGAGGCGAGCAGGGCCAGCGCGGCGCGCACCTGGTCGGCGGAGCGGGCCAGGGCGGCCCGGGCGGCGGAGACCTCCGCGCCGGAGACCAGCGAGACCAGGGCGGTCTTGAGATCGCCGTCCGCCTCGTGCAACGCGACCCGGCAGATCTCCTCCGCGCAGCCGGTGGCCTCCATGAGGATCGAGATCATCCGGCCGCGCAGCTTGGCGTTGGTGGCGACCATGTCGATCATCAGGTTCGAGTAGACCCGACCGAGGCGCACCATCACGGCCGTGGAGAACGTGTTGAGCACCAACTTCTGCGCGGTGCCCGCCTTCATCCGGGTCGACCCGGTGACCACCTCGGGTCCGGTGTCCACCCCGATGAAGACGTCCACCGACGAGGCGGCGTCGGCCTCCGGATTGGCGCAGAGCAGCACGGTTGAGGCCCCCTGCGCCCGGGCGGCGGCGAGCGCCCCGAGGACGTACGGGGTGCGTCCGCTGGCGGCCAGCCCGACCACCAGGTCGCCGGCGCGTACGCAGTCGGTGGCGTCGGCGGCGCCGGCTCGCTCGTCGTCCTCGGCGTCCTCCACGGCCCGCCACATGGCCTCCGGGCCACCGGCGAGGTGGGCGCAGAACCAGTGCCGCGGCGAGTTGAAGGTGGGGGCCAGCTCCGCGGCGTCCAGCACGCCGAGCCGGCCGGAGGTGCCGGCGCCGAAGTAGTGCACCCGGTGCCCGCCGCGCAGCGCGGCCACGGCCAGGTCGACGGTCTCCGCGATCTCGTCGAGGACCGCCGCCACCGCCCCCGGCACCCGCCGGTCGGCCTCGTTGATGACGGCGAGCACCTCCCGGGTCGACATCAGGTCGAGGTCGACGCTGTGCGGGTTGCGCCGCTCGGTGGGCGCCCCCACCCGCACCACCGGCCGCACCGCGGTCACCTCGCCCGGCTCCACCCGTCCGGTCGTCATCCCCGCCTCCGGCCGGCGCCCACCCGATGCGACTGGACGGCCTCGGCGGTCACCTCCAGGGCCTTCTTCGCCCTGGCCCGGTTGCGCGCGGCCACTCCGACGAAGAGGCAGTCCACCACGGTGAGCTGGGCGAGCCGGCTGGCCATCGCCCCGGAGCGGTAGGTGGTCTCGCGGGCCGCTGTGGTGAGCACGAAGTCGGCCACCTCGGTGATCGGCGAGCGGGGGAAGTTGGTCAGCGCGACCGTGGTGGCGCCCCGCGCCCGGGCCTGCTCCAGCACCTCGATGACGTCCGATGTGGTGCCGGTGTGCGAGATGCCGACCGCGACGTCGCCCCGGCCGAGCAGGGCCGCCGAGGTCAACGCGGTGTGCACGTCCGGGAAGTAGAAGGCGGTCCGGCCGATGCGGTGCAGCTTCTGCTGGAAGTCGGAGGCGACGAAGCCGCTGGCGCCGGCGCCGTAGACGTCGATCCGGCCGGCCGCACCGATCGCCTCGACCACCTGCTCGCAGACGGCCGGGTCGAGCTGCTCGGCGGTCTCCTCGACGGCCCGTGCGTCGTTGAACGCGATGGTCGCGATGATCTGCGCCAGGTCGGCGCCGGGCGGGATGTCGCCGCCGACCACTCGGGCGTCCGGCGGCTCGATCCGCCGGGCGGCCTCGGCGGCGAGCCGGATCCGCAGCTGGGGGTAGCCTTCCATGCCCACCGACCGGCAGAACCGGATGACGGTGGCCTCCGAGGTCTCGGCGGCGGTGGCGAGGTCGGTGATGGTGCGCCGGGCGGCGTCCGCCGGATCGGCGACGACCAGCCGGGCGACCCGCTGCTCGGCCGGGGACAGCGACGGGAGCAGGCCACTGATGTGGACGATCAGTCCACCGGGCTCGTGACTCGCAGAAATCTTCGGACTCTTCGCCACGGATGAAACTTACTTTCATGAGGCGCGACCGTCAACCATGACCGCGCGTATCGGGAAAAGTACCCCCTTCCGCGCCGGATCATCGCCGCAAGGGTCCCATTCCCGCCGCCCGCCCACCTCATCCGCTCCGGTCGAGTCGGCCACGCCGACCGACCGTCGGACCGGCCTTCGTGCAGGTCACGCCGACCGGACGGCTTGGACCGGGCCGCCGGACGGACGGCTCCGGACGCCCGGTCGGCATCGACCCGGCCGGAACGCCCCCGACCACCGCCCCGCCCGGTGGGCGACTAGCGTGGGCCCATGGCGGAGCGCACGGTGCTGGTGACCGGGGGCACGGGCGGACTGGGCGGTGCGGTCACCGCGGCCTTCCTCAAGGCGGGCTGGCGGGTGGTCGTACCCGAACGGGAGGGCGATCCGACGGCGCCGGCGGCGTCCGGACCGGTCCAGGTCCGGCGGCAACTCCGGCTCGACGCGTCTGATGCCGCGCCGCGACCTGGAGCCGTCGCTGGCGCCGTCGCCGGAGCCGTCGCCGGAGCCGTCGCGGAGGCCGTCGGCGCGGACCTGCTGGAACCCGCCGGGGCGGCGCGGGCCGTCGCGGCGGCGACCGCGGAGCCGAGCGCGCCGCTGCGCGCGGTGGTCAACCTGGTCGGGGGGTACGCCAGCGGCGGGCTGGTGCACGAGACCCCGGTCGAGGAGTTCGACCGGATGCTGCGGATCAACCTGCGCCCCACGTACCTGGTCACCCAGGCGGCACTGCCGCACCTGGTGGCGGCCGGCGGCGGCGCGGTGGTCTGCGTGTCGGCGCGGGCCGCGGTGGCGCCCTTCCCCGGCGCGGCCGGCTACGCCACGGCCAAGGCGGCGGTGCTGGCCTTCGCCAACGCGGTGGCGGTGGAATACCGGCAGCGCGGGGTGCGGTGCAACACGGTGCTGCCGAGCGTGATCGACACCCCGGCCAACCGGGCCGCCCAGCCGGAGGCCGACCACCGGCGCTGGGTGCCGCCCGCCGAGATCGCCGCGGTGATCCGCTTTCTCGCCTCCGACGAGTCCGCGCCGACCAGCGGGGCGAGCATCCCGGTCTACGGGCGGGCCTGAGCCGGCAGCGGGTCACCCCGGCCCGCCCCGCCGGAGGGTGGGCGGGTGCCACCCGGCGGCCCGCCCGTCGACGACGGCGGGTCGCCCGGGAGCCACTCGGTGAGGTGGGCGCGGATGCGGCGGGACACCTCGTCCGGCGTGCCGTTCGCGTCGACCACCACGAAGCTGGCGTATTCCGGCAGCGTCCGGTAGGCGGTGGCGGCGGAGGTGAGCCACCGCATGGTCTCGTGGTCGGTGCCGCGCCGCTCGATCCGCCGGTACGCCTCGGCCGGGTCGACGCTGAGCAGGAAGGTGACCCGCGGCGCGGGGAAGATGCGGTAGCCGGCGCGGGCCAGCCGTTCCCACCGTTGTCCCCCGTGTGCCCGGATGCTGGCGTACTGGCAGGGGGCCCAGCGGTCCATCACCGCGGTGCGACCGGTCACCAGGCAGCTCAGCAGGGCGAGGGCGATGGCGAGCCAGCGGAGCACGGACTCGACGGCGAGCAGCCCGTCGCGGCCGACCAGCCGTTGCGCGTCCGGCCGGCCGAGCCGTTGGGCGAGCCGGCCGAGCCAGCGACGACCGCCGGCGTTGCGGTGGTAGGTGGCGGCGTGGCCGGCGGCGGTGAGCGCCTCGGCGAGCCGGTGGGCCTGTGTGGTCTTGCCCGAGCCATCGATGCCGATCAGGGCGACAGCGCGCAGTCGGGCCCTGCCGCGCCGCCCCCGCAGTGACCTGGCCACCTGCCCCAGGCTAGCGGACCGGTGCCCGTCCCCGGCGGTTTGTCCCGTTCCGGCCCGCCACGTCCGCGCCACTGCGGCAACAGGTGTGGCCGACCGGTTCGCCGGGTACGCAACTTCATTCCCACCGCCACCCACGACGACGGGAGAACCAGATGGCCGAGCGCGGGGACGAGACCCTGGTGCACACCCTCAAGAAGGTCGCCGCCGTGCTCAAGCAGTCCGAGATCCCCTTCGCGCTCGGCGGCAGCTTCGCCGTGTACGCCCACGGCGGCCACTCGAGCGAACACGACGTGGACTTCCTGATCCGGGAGCAGGACGTCGACCGGGCACTGGAGGCGCTGGTCGAGGCCGGCTTCACCGCCGAGCGCCCGCCCGAGGACTGGCTCGTCAAGGTCTACGACGAGGGGCGGATGGTGGATCTGATCCACCGGCCGATCGAGACTCCGGTGACCGAGGAGACCTTCGCCGACACCATCGTGCGGCCGGTCGACGCGATCCACATGCCGGTGCTGTCGGCCACCCAGCTGATGGTGCACAAGCTGCTGAGCTTCTCCCAGCACTACTGCGACTTCGCCCGGGCCCTGCCGCTGGCCCGCTCGCTGCGCGAACAGATCGACTGGGAACGGGTACGGAAGGAGACGCAGCACTCGCCGTACGCCGAGGCGTTCCTGGTGCTGCTCGACCGGCTGGACGTGCTGCCGGAGAGCGGCACCACCGAGGGAAGGAAGACACCGTGACCGAGCAGCACGGCGACGCGCCGCCCGACGAGTACGTCGAGGCGGAGATCCAGCGCATGTTGGCCGAGGACCCGGCGATCGCCGAGCAGGGCATCACCGTGGTCTGCCTGGAGCGGGGCCTGGTGCTCTACGGCGAGGTGGAGAGCCCGCACCGACGGGAGGAGATCCTGCGCCGGGTCGCCGAGCGGTTCCCGAACGTGCCGATCACCAGCGACATCGGGGTGATCCGGACACAGGCGCCCAGCCAGGTCGAGGAGCTGCCGTGAGGGAGGTCGGACCGTGATCCGGATCGCCGCGGTCGGCGACGTGCACATGGACGAGGACGTGGTCGGGCGGTTCCGGCCGGCGCTGGACGAGCTGCCCGACTGCGCCGACGTGCTGCTGCTCGCCGGCGACCTGACCCGGCACGGCAGCGAGTCCGAGGCGCGCTGCGTGGCGCGGGAGTTCGGCAACCTCGGGGTGCCGGTGATCAGCGTGCTCGGCAACCACGAGCACCAGTGCGACGAGGTGCCACAGGTGGTGAAGGTGCTGGAGGACGTCGGCATCACCGTGCTGGAGGGGAACGGGATCGTGCTGGAGTGCGCCGGCGGGCGGCTCGGCGTGGCCGGGGCGAAGGGCTTCGGGGGTGGCTTCGCCGGGCGCTGCGCCAGCGACTTCGGTGAGCCGGAGATGAAGGCCTTCGTCCAGACCACCAAGGACAGCGCCGACGCGCTGGGCCGGGCGCTGCGCGAGCTGGAGTGCGACGTGCTGGTGGCGCTCACCCACTACTCCCCCGTGCCGGACACGCTCGCCGGCGAACCGCTGGAGATCTATCCGTTCCTCGGCTGCTACCAGCTCGGCCAGGCGATCGACTCGGCGCCCACCGCGCTGGCGCTGCACGGGCACGCCCACCACGGATCGGAGCGGGGCACCACCCCCGGCGGCGTCCGCGTCCGCAACGTCGCCCACCCCGTGATCAAGCAGGCGTACAGCATCTTCCACCTGGGGGATCACCTCGACCGGGGCTAGGTTTCTCGGATTCGGCGGCCGGGTACTGCACGAGCCATGGAGCTGATTCTCTGGATTCTCGCAGTCGTACTGGTGGTCGCCGGCATCCTCGCGCTGTTCCGCCGGCAGATCCTGTGGGGCATCGTCCTCATCATCGTCGGCCTGCTGGTCGGCCCGGGCGGCGTCAGCATCTTCAGCAGCTAGCCGCCGCACCCCGCCGCCCCTGACCCGCCGGGGTCGTCGGGTCCGTGGGCTCCGTCCTCCCAGACTGGAGCCGCGCGGACGCGACGACCCCGGCGCTTCGCGTTCCGGGCGGTCACCCACCCGACCGACCGGTTCGCCGGTCCGACGTGGGGCTCGGCCGGGCCCCGCGGCGCTGCCGGTCAGCAGCGCGGTACGCCCGGGATGTAGCCGTCGTAGCCGGTGTAGACGTACGCGTCGGAGATGTATCGTCCGGTGCCGATCCGGTCCCAGATCGAGCTGGTGCCGTACGTGCCGGTGACCGTGGTGCCGCTGGTCTGGCAGTAGATGGTGACCTTCGCGCCGTCGGCGACCGAGCCGACCGCGCTGTAGTTGGTGCCCGGTCCGGAGCGGACGGTCAGACTCACGCCGGAGGTGGTGTTGACCGTGCCCTCCCCGGTGTTCGAGCCGGAGCAGCCGTTGTCGCTGGTGTACGTCTTGGTGCCCCAGTAGAGGGCGAGCCCCCCGTTGAACCGGACCTGGATGTCGTTGCCGTTGAGCCGCTGCTCGTAGTGCAGGTGCGGGCCGGTGGAGCCACCGGTGCTGCCCACGTACCCGATCACCCGGCCGTAGCCGACGGTCTGCCCGACCGAGACGTTGAAGCCGTTCAGGTGGGCGTAGTAGGTGGTGTAGCCGTTGCCGTGGTCGATCCGGACGTACTTGCCGTAGCTGGTGCCGCCGAGGTCGGTCACCCGGTCGACCGTGCCCGGCGCGCTGGCCACCACCGGGTCACCCAGGTCGTCGGTGCGGTTGAAGTCGATGGCGTAGGCCGGGCTGTGGTCGGACCGGGTCTGGCCGGACCAGGACTGGTTGCAGGGGAACGGGACCTTGAAGGTCGGGGCCGCCATGGCCGGGGTCGCCGGCACCAGGGTCGCCGCGAGGACGGCGCCCACGGCCGCCAGGCTGAACCACCGCTTGCGCATCCACTTCCTCCTATGTTGAAGGTTTTCTATCTGCCGTGCTCAGCGTGACAGAAAGCTCCATTGATGGAAAGGGGTGCTCTGCGGGCGGGATCAGCGGAGCGTGGGAGCGCGCCCACACGCGGTAAGTGGGTTTCGGGATTGTTACCGGGCCGTGTCCGCCCGGGGGGTGGACCCGACAAGATGCAAGCGCTTACATGTGGAGACGACCATCGGACCGGCGCGGGTTCGATCCCTCCACGCGCCGGCTAGGAAGGAGATCGGCATGGCGTTTGCCAGATCGCGCCAGGCTCTCGCGGTCGCCGGCGTTCTGGGGCTGGCGCTCGGCGTCACCGCCTGCGGCACCGGCAGCGACAAGAAGAGCAGCAAGGCGAGTTCCCCCGAGTGCGCCGCGTACGAGAAGTACCAGGGCCACGACGGCAAGAAGGTCACCATCTACTCGTCCATCCGGGACATCGAGGCCGACCGCCTCACGCAGTCCTGGAAGGAGTTCGAGAACTGCACCGGCATCAAGATCGACCACGAGGGCTCGGGTGAGTTCGAGGCCCAGCTCGGCGTCCGCGTGGACGGCGGCAACGCCCCCGACCTGGCCTTCATCCCGCAGCCGGGTCTGCTCAAGCGGTTCGCCGACGCGGGCAAGCTCAAGCCGGCCGGCGCCGACACCAAGGCCATGGCCGAGGCCAACTACTCCCCCGACTGGCTGAAGTACAGCACCGTGGACGGCAAGTTCTACGGCGCGCCGCTGGGCTCCAACGTGAAGTCCTACGTGTGGTACTCGCCGAAGATGTTCAAGGAGAAGGGCTGGACCGTCCCGGAGACCTGGGACGACCTGATCAAGCTGAGCGACACGATCGCGGGCACCGGTCTGAAGCCGTGGTGCGCCGGCATCGAGTCCGGTGACGCCACCGGCTGGCCGGCCACCGACTGGATCGAGGACCTCATGCTGCGCATGACGTCGCCCGAGGTCTACGACCAGTGGACCACCCACGGCATCCCGTTCAACGACCCGCAGGTCGCCGGGGCGGTCGACAAGGCCGGCATGATCCTCAAGAACGAGAAGTACGTCAACGGCGGCTTCGGCGGCGTGAAGAGCATCGCCACCACCTCCTTCCAGGAGGCCGGCACGCCGATCACCGCCGGCAAGTGCGCGCTGCACCGGCAGGCGTCCTTCTACGCCAACCAGTGGCCGCAGGGCACCAAGGTGGCCGAGGACGGCGACGTCTTCGCCTTCTACTTCCCGGCCGTCGACCCGGCCAAGGGCAAGCCGGTGCTGGGTGGTGGCGAGTTCGTCACGGCCTTCGCCGACCGGCCCGAGGTCCAGGCCGTGCAGACCTACCTGGCCTCCGGCGAGTACGCCAACAGCCGCGCCAAGATCGGCGACTGGGTGTCGGCGAACAAGAAGCTCGACCTCGCCAACGTCCCGAACCCGGTGGACAAGCTCTCCGTCCAGATCCTCCAGGACCCGAAGACCGTCTTCCGCTTCGACGGCTCGGACCTGATGCCGGCCGCGGTCGGCGCGGGCACCTTCTGGAAGGGCATGGTCGACTGGATCAACGGCAAGGACACCGCCACCGTCCTGAACGGCATCGAGAGCAGCTGGCCGAAGTGATCTGACCCGGTGGTCCGGTCCGCTCGCGCGGGCCGGACCACCGTCGGTCGATCCAACCCGAGGGAGGGTCGATGGAGTTCGACTTCGCGGAGGAACAGCCCAAGTTCCTCATGCTGATGTACGGGCTGATCGCTTTCGTCGCGGTGGTGGGTGGTCTGCTCCTCCTCCTCGACGTGGTGCCGGCCTGGTTCGCCCGCCGTCGCGACGCGCGGCTGCTCGCCGCCGTGACGAGCGGTGCCCCCCTGCCCCGCCGGCGGAAGCCACGGGAGGGCCTGTTCGCGCTCTTCTTCCTGCTGCCGACGCTGCTGTTCCTCGTCGTCGGGCTGGTGGTGCCGGCGATCCGCACCACCCTGCTCTCGTTCATGGACAAGGACAGCACCAACTGGGTGGGACTGCGCAACTACGGCTGGCTGTTCTCCGAGCCCTCGATCGTCCGGGTGCTGACCAACACCCTGATCTGGGTGCTCCTGGTACCGCTGGTCGCCACCGCCTTCGGCCTGATCTACGCCGTGCTGGTGGACCGGGCCCGGCTCGAGGCGCTGGCCAAGTCCCTGATCTTCCTACCGATGGCGATCTCGTTCGTCGGTGCCAGCATCATCTGGAAGTTCGTCTACGCGTACCGCGGCGAGGACCAGGAGCAGATCGGTCTGCTCAACCAGATCGTGGTCAGCCTCGGCGGTGAGCCGAAGCAGTGGCTGCTCGACTCGCCGCTGAACACGTTCCTGCTGATCGTGATCATGGTGTGGATCCAGGCCGGTTTCGCCATGGTGGTGCTCTCCGCCGCCATCAAGGCCATTCCGGCCGACATCGTCGAGGCGGCCCGGTTGGACGGGGTCACCCCGTGGCAGATGTTCTGGCAGATCACCATGCCGAGCATCCGGCCGGCGCTGATCGTGGTCGTGGTGACGATCTCCATCGCCACACTCAAGGTCTTCGACATCGTCAGGACCGCCACCAACGGCAACTACGAAACCAGCGTGATCGCGAACGAGATGTACAACCAGGCGTTCCGGTACGGCCAGCCGGGGCAGGGTTCCGCCCTGGCGGTGTTCCTCTTCGTCCTGGTCATCCCGATCGTGATCTACCAGATCCGCAACCTGCGTCAGCAGCGGGAGGGCTGAGATGACCACCGCCACCCCCACCGTCGGAGCCGGCGTCCAGGCGACCACGAAGACCTCCCGGGCCGCCCGCGTCCGCAGGCGCCTGAACAGCCGGGCCGCCACGCTGGTCTCGATCGTCATCGCGCTGCTCTGGACGGTGCCGACCTTCGGCCTGTTCATCTCCTCGTTCCGGCCCGAGGACCAGATCAAGACCACCGGCTGGTGGACGTTCTTCACGGATCCGCAGTTCACACTCGAGAACTACCAGGAGGTGCTCTTCAGCAACTCCTCCTCGGCCGGGCAGCTCGCCAGCTACTTCATCAACTCGCTGGCGATCACCATCCCGTCGGTGCTCTTCCCCATCGCGTTCGCGGCGCTGGCCGCGTACGCGCTGGCCTGGATCAACTTCAAGGGACGGGACTGGCTCTACATCGCGATCTTCGCGTTGCAGATCGTGCCGCTCCAGATGGCCCTGGTGCCGCTGCTGAAGTTCTTCTCCACCGGCGTCACCATCGCCGGCCTCCAGGTGCTCCCGGCCTGGGAGCTCGACGGCGCACAGAAGTTCGCCCAGGTGTGGTTCGCGCACACCTGCTTCGCGCTCCCGTTCGCCGTGTACCTGCTGCACAACTTCATCTCGCAGCTGCCCCGGGATCTGATGGAGGCGGCCCGGGTCGACGGGGCCACCCACCCGAAGATCTTCCGCACCATCGTGCTGCCGCTGATCACGCCCGCCCTGGCCGCGTTCGGCATCTTCCAGTTCCTCTGGGTCTGGAACGACCTGCTGGTCGCGCTGATCTTCGCGGGCGGGACCAAGGAGACCGCCCCGCTGACCGTCCGGCTCGCCGAGATGGCCGGCACCCGGGGCAACGAGTGGCAGCGGCTCACGTCCGGCGCGTTCGTGTCGATCGTCGTACCGCTGATCGTGTTCCTGTCCCTCCAGCGCTACTTCGTGCGCGGCCTGCTCGCCGGCAGCGTCAAGGGCTGACCCGCTGCTCCGCCGCCGCCGGCCCCGGCGGCGGCGGACGCGGGGCGGAGCGGGGGAACAACGATGACGAAGATTGACGACGTCGCCCGCCTGGCCGGGGTCTCCACGGCCACCGTCTCCCGGGCGCTGCGCGGCCTTCCGACGGTCTCGGCCGCGACGCGGCGCCGGGTCCTCGCCGCCGCCGAGCAGCTCCAGTACGCGGTCTCGCCGAGCGCCTCCCGGCTGGCCGGCGGGAAGACCGGCACGGTCGGCGTCGTGGTTCCCCGGATCACCCGCTGGTTCTTCGGGACGGTCGTGGAGGCCGTCGAGGACTTCCTCCACCAGAACGGGTACGACCTGCTCCTCTACAACCTCGGCGGCCGCGAGCAGACCCGGCAGCGGGTGCTGCGGACCGCCAACCTGGACAAGCGGATGGACGCGATCATCCTGGTCGCCACCCCGCTGCGGCCGACCGACGTGACCGCGCTGACCAGGCTGGCCCTGCCGGGCGTGACCATCAGCTCCGGCAGCGGCGTGCCCGGCTGGCCCCGGGTACGCATCGACGACGTGGCCGCGGGACGGACCGCCACCCGGCACCTGCTCGACCTCGGCCACACCCGGATCGCGCACATCTCCGGCGATCCGGACGACGAGTTGGCCTTCACCACGCACCTGGACCGCCGCCGCGGCTACCAGGACGCGCTGCGCACGGCCGGGATCCGGCCCGACCCGAGCCTGGACGTCGAGTCGCAGTTCACCATCGACGGCGGCATCCGGGCCACCGCCGAGCTGCTGGCCCGGGGCGAGCCGCCCACCGCGATCTTCGCCGCCTGCGACGAGATGGCCATGGGCGCGATGACGGCACTGCGCGACGCCGGCCTGCGGGTGCCGCACGACGTCAGCGTGATCGGCATCGACGACCACGACCTGGCCGGCGTGCTCGGGTTGAGCACCGTCGCCCAACCCGCCGCGGAGCAGGGGCTGCTCGCCGCCCGGATCCTGCTCGACCCGCTGGGGGTGCGCACCGCCGACCCGTACCCGGGGGTGGTGCCGCGACCACGCCTCGGGGACGCCGACGGCGAGCCACCGACGCGGTCGGTGATCCTGCCCACTCGACTGGTGGTGCGTGAATCGACCGCGCCACCGCGGGCAAACTGAACGGATTCGGCCGTCCGGGTGACGGCCGCGGGAATGACCGACCGGCCGGCGGACGGCCACCGCTCGACACAGGGGAGAAGGCTCTGAACACCGACGCGACGCAGCAGGAACCGGCCGGCGGCCCGGCCACCGGCTGGTGGACCGAGGCCGTCATCTACCAGATCTACCCGCGCTCGTTCGCCGACGCGAACGGCGACGGGATCGGCGACCTCCCCGGCATCACCGCCCGCCTCGGTCACCTGACCGAGCTGGGGGTCGACGCGGTCTGGCTGTCCCCCTTCTACCCGTCACCGCAGGCCGACGCCGGGTACGACGTGGCCGACTACCGGGACGTCGACCCGCTCTTCGGCACCCTCGCCGACGCCGACGCGATGATCGCCGAGGCGAAGGCGCGCGGGCTACGGGTGATCGTCGATCTGGTACCCAACCACACCTCGTCCGCGCACCGCTGGTTCCAGGAGGCGCTGGCCGCCGGTTCGGGCAGCCCGGAGCGGCGGCACTACATCTTCCGGGACGGCCGCGGCCCGCAGGGCGCCGAGCCGCCGAACGACTGGCAGAGCGTCTTCGGCGGTCCGGCCTGGACCCGGGTGCCCGACGGGCAGTGGTACCTGCACCTCTTCGACCCCGGCCAGCCCGACCTGAACTGGGGCAACCCGGAGGTCCGCGCCGAGTTCCTGGACATCCTCCGGTTCTGGCTGGACCGGGGTGTCGACGGCTTCCGGGTGGACGTGGCGCACGGCCTGATCAAGCAGGCCGACCTGGCCGACTGGCAGGAGCCGCAGGAGATCCTCTCCGGCCCCGAGGTGGACAAGCCCCGTCCGCCGATGTGGGACCAGGACGGGGTGCACGAGATCTACCGGGACTGGCGGCGGCTGCTCGACTCGTACGACGGGGAGCGCATCCTGGTCGCCGAGGCCTGGGTGGAGCCGGCCGAGCGGCTGGCCCGCTACGTCCGGCCCGACGAGATGCACCAGGCGTTCAACTTCGAGTACCTGCTGGCCGCCTGGACCGCCCCGGCCCAGTACGCGGTGGTCACCCGCTCGCTGGAGGCGACCGACGCGGTCGGCGCGCCCACCACCTGGGTGCTGTCCAATCACGACGTGGTCCGGCACGCCTCCCGGCTGGGCCTGCCGATCGGCATTCCCCGGCCGAACGGGATCGGCATCGGCGATCCGCAGCCCGACGCCGCGCTCGGCCTGCGCCGGGCCCGGGCGGCCACCCTGCTGATGCTGGCCCTGCCCGGCTCCGCGTACCTCTACCAGGGCGAGGAGCTGGGGCTGCCGGAGCACACCACGCTGCCGGACGAGGTGCGGCAGGACCCGACCTGGGAGCGCAGCCAGCACACCGAGCGGGGCCGGGACGGCTGCCGGGTGCCGATCCCGTGGGAGGCCGACGCCCCGTCGTACGGCTTCGGGCCGACCGACGCGAGCTGGCTCCCCCAGCCCCCGATCTGGGCCGAGTACGCCCTCGACCGACAGCGCGGGGTGCCCGGCTCGACGTACGAGCTGTACCGGACCGCGCTGCGGCTGCGCCGCGAGCACGGGCTGGGCGCCGGGGCGCTGCGCTGGCTCTCCTCCGGCGACGAGGTGCTCACCTTCACCAACGCCGGGCTCACCGTGCTGACCAACTTCGGCCCGGCGCCGGTGCCCCTGCCGGCCGGTGCCGAGGTGCTGGCGGCCAGTGCTCCGCTGGAGGACGGCGCCGTCCCCACCGACGTCACGATCTGGTACCGCGCCTGACGGTGACCCGCCCGCCCGCCCGCCGGTCCCACCGTCTGCCGGGGCCGGCGGTCGGCACGCCCCACGAAGCGGAGGCGCGAGAGACGTCAGAGGCGGCCGGCGCGGGTGTGCAGGAGGTCGTGGACCTGCGCGATGTCGCGCGGCGAGGTACGGGCGGCGAGCCAGTACATCAGGCCGGTCGGGATGAAGAAGAGCTGGAACACAGCCAGGCCGACCGCGTAGTTCAGCGGCGGCGGGAAGGCCGCCCGCAGCGCGTGGAAGGCCACCCCGACCAGCCCGTTGCCGGCCGCCCGGCCGACCCCGTTGACCAGGTTGCCCAGGCTGTAGACGGTGCCCCGGTGCTCGGGCGGGTTGACGTCGGCGATCAGCGCGAACCAGTTCGGCGAGTTGGCGGAGGTGAGCGCGAGCGCGAGCACCGCGGTCAGCAGGCTCAGCCCGACCGTGGGCTCGGTGACCACGCTGGCCAGCACCGCGGCGATCACCGCGCCGGAGCTGCCGCCGTTCGGCACGTCGATCCGGATCGGCACCAGGAAGAGCACCAGGTAGAACGGCACGGCCGCGAGGATGCCCACCGCCGCGACGAGGGCCCGGCCGCTGGGCGTACGCCGCTGCAGCGCGTCGCCGGCCAGGCCACCCACGATGGACAGCACCCCGCCGAGCTGGAACAGGGTGGCGAACACGCTGCCCACCACCACGGCGGTGGCGGGCGAGTAGCCCTGCGCCTCGGCACGCTGGGCGAACAGCACCGGCAGCCACACCAGGGACCCGAACGCCGCCTGCGCGGTCAGTCCCTGGAGGATCAGCCAGCGGTTGGTCCGCCGGCCCAGGATCCGGGGCAGGTCGGCCCGGCTGATCCGGTAGTCGTACTCGGCGCCGGCGTCGAGGACCTCGGCCAGTTCCGGCTCGCTCTGCCCGCGCCGGATGTCGTACGTGAACAGGTAGGCGACGGTGGCGGCCAGGCCGACCACGGTCAGCAGCAGGAACGGCCGTCGCCAGTCGATGGCGCCGAGGATGCCGCCGACGAGCGTCCCGGCGAGGGTGCCGACGCCCTGCGACAGCCCCCAGAAGCTCATCACCAGGCCCCGGCGGCGGGGCGAGATCAGGTCGGTGACCACCGAGAAGCCGACCGAGCCGACGGCACCCAACCCGACCGCGGCGACGAGCTGGGCGACCAGGAACGTCGGGTAGTGCTGGGCGAGGGTGCTGCCACCGGTGCCGGCCGCCCAGATCAGCGTGCCGACCATCAGCAGCGGCTTGCGGTTGGTCCGGTCGCCCACGTACGCCCAGCCGACCGCGGCGACCGCGCTGACCAGGAAGCTCACCGCGGTGACCAGACCGAGGAGCCGCTGCGGCACTCCCAGCGCGCCGGAGATCGGCCCGTACAGCGGCGGGACCAGGCCGATCGCCACGTTGTCCAGCGAGGCGAGCACCACGAACACGAGCACGCTGTAGAACCGGTGGGCCGCGCTGCCGCGCCGGGGGATCCTGGTGCCGCTCATGCCCGGCAGCCAATCAGGTGGAGATCACGGGACGGTGTCGAGGCAGTCCACGACCAGGTCCCGGGCCCGGGTGTAGCGCGCCCGGACCTCGGGTACGGGCACCGCCTCGTACTCCTCGGTGTCGCCGACCGTCCACGCCGGTGGCGCCGCGCCGCCCAGGGCGACCCAGGCGGCCTGGCGGGCGGCGCCGTCGGCGACGTACTCGCCGGGCGGCGGCACCACCACTGGCCGGCCGAAGACCTGCGGGGCGATCCGCCGCACGGCCGCCGACCGGGCCCCGCCGCCGACCAGGATGACCCGGCGGGCGGTGGCACCCTGCGCGGTCAACGCGTCCAAGCCGTCGGCGAGCGCGCAGAGCATCCCCTCCACGGCGGCCCGGGCCAGGTGGGCCGGGGTCGAGCTGCTCAGGGTGAGGCCGTGCAGCGACCCGGTGGCGGAGGGCCGGTCCGGGGTCCGCTCCCCCTCCAGGTAGGGCACCATGACCAGCCCGTCGGCGCCGGGCGGGGCGGCCAGGGCCAGCTCGCTCAGCTCGTCGAGGCCGACCCCGAGCAGGGTCGCGGCGGCGTCGAGCACCCGGGCCGCGTTGAGCGTGCAGACCAGCGGCAGGAAGCGGCCGGTGGCGTCGGCGAAGCCGGCCACCGCCCCGCTCGGATCGGCGGCGGCCGCGTCGGCCACCGCGAAGACCGTGCCGGAGGTGCCGATCGAGACGACCACGTCGCCCGGGCGGGCCCCGACCCCGAGCGCCGCGGCGGCGTTGTCGCCGGTGCCGGGGCCGAGCAGGACGCCACCGGTGCCGCCCCGGCCGGCGAGCGCCGCCGGGTCCAGCGGCCCGGCCGGGTCCGCCGGACCGAGCACCGCGGGCACCCGGAGCTGCCGCCCGAAGGCGCGTTCCAGCAGGTCGACACGGTAGGCGCCGGTCCGGGGCGACCAGTAGCCGGTGCCGCTGGCGTCGCCCCGGTCGGTGCGCAACGCGTCCAGCCCCGGCGCGCCGGCCAGCCGCCAGGTGAGCCAGTCGTGCGGCAGGCAGACCGCGGCCACCCGGTCGGCGTGCGCCGGCTCGTGCCGGGCCAGCCAGCGCAGCTTGGTGGCGGTGAAGCTGGCCACCGGCACGCTGCCGGTCGCCTCGGCCCAGAACCGCCGGCCGGCCTCGCCGCCGCCCGCCTCGGCGATCAGGTCCTGCGCGGCGCCGGCGGAGCGGGTGTCGTTCCAGAGCAGGGCGGGGCGGACCACCTGGCCCGCCTCGTCCAGGCACACCATGCCGTGCTGCTGGCCGGCGACCGACACGGCCGCGACGTCGGCCAGCCCGCCGGCCGCGTCGACGGCCGCCAGCAGGGCCTCCCACCACGCCTGCGGGTCGACCTCGGTGCCGTCCGGGTGGGGAGCCCGGCCCTGCCGGACCAGCGTGCCGGTCTTCGCGTCACGGACGACGACCTTGCAGGACTGGGTGGACGAGTCGACCCCGGCGACGAGCGGCATGGCGGCCCGCCTCAGCGCGCGCCGAGCAGGTGCTCGACGGCGAGCTGGTTGAGCCGGACGAAGCCGTAGCCCTGCGCCCCGGCCGCCTCCGGGTCGAACTCCTCGAACGCGGACCGGTCGGCGAGCAGGTCGGCGTAGCTCTCCCCCGGGGCCAGCGTCGGCGTCGCCAGGTCGCCGACCTTGCTGGCGGCCAGCGCCTCGGCCACCTCCGGGTCGGCCCGGAACGCCGCCGCCCGCTCCTTGAGCAGGAGGTACGTGCGCATGTTCGCCTCCGCCGACGCCCACACCCCGGTCATGTCCTCGGTACGCGAGGGCTTGTAGTCGAAGTGCCGCGGCCCGTCGTACGCGGGACCGCCGTTCGGGCCGCCGTGCTCCAGCAGGTCCACCAGGGCGAACGCGTTGAGCAGGTCGCCGTGGCCGAAGACCAGGTCCTGGTCGTACTTGATGCCCCGCTGGCCGTTGAGGTCGATGTGGAACAGCTTGCCCTGCCAGAGCGCCTGGGCGATGCCGTGGGCGAAGTTGAGCCCGGCCATCTGCTCGTGCCCGACCTCCGGGTTCAGCCCGACCCGCTCGGGGTGGGCCAGGGTGGAGATGAAGGCCAGCGCGTGCCCGACGGTGGGGAGCAGGATGTCGCCGCGCGGCTCGTTCGGCTTGGGCTCGAGGGCGAAGCGCAGGTCGTAGCCGGAGTCGATGACGTACTGGCAGAGCAGGTCGACGGCCTCCCGGTAGCGGTCCAGCGCGGCGCGGACGTCCTTGGCCAGGTCGTACTCGGCGCCCTCCCGGCCGCCCCACATGACGAAGGTGCGGGCGCCCAACTCGGCGGCCAGGTCGACGTTGCGCAGCACCTTGCGCAGGGCGTAGCGGCGGACGTCGCGATCGTTGCTGGTGAAGCCGCCGTCCTTGAAAACCGGGTGGGTGAAGAGGTTGGTGGTGACCATCGGCACGACCAGGCCGGTCTCGTCGAGGGCCTTGCGGAACCGGGTCAGGTGGGCGTCCCGGGTGGCCGGGTCCGCGCCGAAGGGGACCAGGTCGTCGTCGTGGAAGGTGATCCCGTACGCCCCGAGCTCGGCGAGCTTGTGCACCGCCTCGACCGCGTCCAGCGCCGGCCGGGTGGCGTCGCCGAACGGGTCACGGGCCTGCCAGCCGACCGTCCAGAGACCGAACGAGAACTTGTCGGCGGGGGTGGGACGGGGTGCCATGGCAGACCTCCGGTGGTGTCGTCCGCAATTTGTTCACTGGTTGAATTAAATGGCCGCCCTGTGGCAGTGTCAAGGGGTGACCAGCGCCAGCACCGCCGGGGCGGTCCGGCAGGGCAGCCTCCGCGAGCTCAACCTGGCGGTGGTGCTCCGGCGGATCGCCGCCGCCGAGCGGCCCCCCTCCCGGGCCGAGATCGCCGCCCGGACCGGGCTGACCCGGGCCACCGTCTCCGCCGTCGTCGACGACCTGATCGCCGGTCGGCTGGTCGCCGAGGCGGAGCCCGCGCCACGTACCGGGGCCGGGCGGCCGGCCCGCGGCCTGGTGCTGGCCGCCGACGGCCCGGCCGGGCTCGGGCTGGAGGTCAACGTCGACTACCTGGCCGCCTGCGTGGTCGACCTGACCGGCGCGGTACGCCACCACGTGGTGCGCCGCGCCGACCTGCGGCCGGTCTCCCCCGCCGACGCCCTGAACCGGCTCGCCGCGCTCGCCGCCGAGGCCCGCGCCACGGCCGTACGCGACGGGCTGACCCTGGCCGGCGCGACGCTCGCCGTGCCGGGCCTGGTCGGCGACGGTGGCCTGGTCCGGCTCGCGCCCAACCTCGGCTGGCGGAACGTGGACGTCCCCGGGCTGCTCGCCGGACACCCGCTCGCCGAGCCGGTCGACGGGATCCCGCCGCTCGTCGTCGACAACGAGGCCAACCTCGCCGCCCTCGGCGAATTGCACGCTGGCCCGCCCGGGTCGGCCAGCTTCCTGCACATCTCCGGTGAGATCGGCATCGGTGCCGGAATCGTGCTCGACGGGGTGCTGTACCGGGGCGCGCGCGGCTGGAGCGGCGAGCTGGGCCACATCCCGGTGCACCCGGAGGGGCGGCCCTGCCGCTGCGGCGGCCGCGGCTGCCTGGAGCGGTACGCGGGCCAGGAGGCCATCCTGGCCGCCGCCGGGCTGTCCGGCGGCGAGTTGCCCGCGGACACCGCCGCGTCCCGGCTGGCGGACCTCGCGGCGGCCGGCGATCCGGCCACCCTGGCCGCCCTGGCCGACGCCGGGACGGCCCTCGGCGTGGCCGTGGCCGGCGTGGTGAACCTGCTGGACCTGGACACCGTGGTGCTCGGCGGCGGATACGCCCCGCTCGCCCCCTGGCTCGCCCCGCCGGTGGTCGCCGAGATCTCCCGGCGGGTGCTCACCGCGGCATGGTCACCGGTCACGGTGCGCCCGGCCGCGCTCGGCGTGCAGTCCGCGGCGGTCGGCGGGGCCGCCTCGGTGGCCCGCCGGATCATCGACCGCCCGGTCGGTTGGCTGGCCCGTTCCGGCTGATCCCGGCCTTCAGGCGGTACGCGCCACCGGCGGCTCGCCGGTCGACGGCTCCCCCGGCTCGGCCAGCGGGTCGCCGGTCCGCTCGCCGGAGGGCTGCAGCACCGGCCACCCCTCCGGGGCACCGGCCTCAGCACGCCGGGCGACCGCGTCGAACTCCTGCATCCCGCGCAGCAGCGCCGCGCGGCCTTCGGCGCTCATCCCGGCGAGGATCTGCTCCAGCCGGTGCCGCCGGTCGGCCCGCAGCTCGGCGAGAAGCCGGGTCGCCGCCGGGGTGAGGTGCAGGGCGATCTCCCGTCGGTCGAACCGGCCCGGCTCCCGCTCCAGCATCCCGGCCGCCACCAGCCGGTCGCAGAGCCGGCTCGCCGAGGAGAGCAGCATGTCGGTCAGCGTGGCGAGGCGGCGAAGGTTGATCCCGTCGTACTGCTCGACGACCATGACCGCGCGTAACTGGGCACCGGAGAGTCGGCTCGTGGTGCGCTCCCGGGCCGCCTCCCAGACAGCCAGCAGGGTGCCCGCCGCCTCGTCCAGGGCGGCGGCCATACTCGCTTCAGGTCCGTAAGGACCGCGTTCTTCGGCCATGGTGCGCCCGAGACTACCCGCCGTACCAGGCGGCCGACCTGTGCAAAGGAGCAAAGATGAGCGGACCGGAGGATCGGGTGCGCCGGGCTCTCGGTGAGGCCCCGGCCGACCTGCTGATCGACCGGCTCGCCACCGAGCTCGCGCGGGCCTACGGGATCACCCGCACCGAGCTCTACCAGGTCGACTACCGGCTCGCGGTGCTGCTGCCGCTCGGCGACGGCGAGCCGATCACCAGCCCGGGCCATCCGGCCTGGCGCTGCTTCGACCACCAGGAGCCGGTGGTGTCGGAAGGCACCGGCTGGTTCCCGGTCGGCATGCGCGGCGAGCGGCGCGGCGTGCTCCGGCTGTCGCCGCTGCCGGCCGGCCCGGCCGCCCTCCGGGAGCTGGACGCGATGGCCACCGCGCTCGGGCACGAGCTGGCCGCCGTGACCGCCAGCACCGACGTCTACGTCACCGCCCGGCGGGACCGCCGGCTGACCCTGGCCGCCGAGATGCAGTGGGAACTGCTGCCCGGCCGCAGCCGGATCCGGCCGTCGTTCCGCCTCGCCGGACAGCTGGAGCCGGCGTACGCGGTGCGCGGCGACAGCTTCGACTGGTCGGACGACGGGCGACGGCTCTGGCTCTCGGTGATCAACGGCTCGGGTGAGGGGGTGGCCGCGTCCATGCTCACCTCGCTGGCCATTCACGCGCTGCGCAACGCCCGCCGCGCCGAGCTGGCCCTGGCCGACCAGGCCGCCCTGGCCGACCAGGCGATCTACGCACTGCACCGGGGCGAGCAGTACCTCTCCGCGCTCCTGCTGGAGCTGGACCTGGCGTCGGGAGCGATGACCGTGGTCGACGCCGGGTCGCCGCGCCTGCTGCTGCTGCGCGAGGGCGAGGTCAGCGAGCAGGTCCTGGAGAAGCAGTTCCCGCTCGGCATGTTCGAGGCCACGGACTACCGGGCGCAGCAGTTCCAGCTCCGGCGCGGGGACCGGCTCTTCGTGGTCAGCGACGGGGTGGTCGACGCCACCGCCCGGCAGATCCGCTACGGCGAGACCGCGCTGGACCGCTTCCTTCGGCGTACCGGGCCGATGGAGCCGCTGGACGCGGTCCGGTCGCTGATCGGCGATCTGCGGGCCTTCGTCGCCGGCGACCTGATCGACGACGCGGTGGCGGTCTGTCTCGACTGGCTCGGTCCGCAGCCCTGACCCGGGGGTCCCGCCTCGGCGGGCTGCACCGGGGGCGGGGTCAGTACGCGCCGCGGCGGTGGATCACCGCGCCGAAGGTCTTCCAGAGGATGGTCAGGTCGGCGGCGAGCGACCAGTTCTCCACGTAGTAGAGATCGAGTCGGATGCCGTCCTCCCAGCTCAGGTCGGACCGGCCACTGACCTGCCAGAGGCCGGTCATGCCGGGCTTGACCAGCAGGCGGCGGGCCAGGTCACCGTCGTACCGGGCCACCTCGGAGGGGAGTGGCGGGCGGGGCCCGACCAGGCTCATCTGGCCGAGCAGCACGTTCGCCAGCTGGGGCAGCTCGTCCAGGGACCACTTGCGCAGCAGCCGGCCGGTCCGGGTCACCCGCGGGTCGTCGCGCATCTTGAACATCAGGCCATCGGTCTCGTTGCGCGCGGCCAACTCGGCCAGCAGGGCGTCGGCGTTGACGACCATGGTGCGGAACTTGAAGACGCCGAACTCCTCGCCGCCCTGGCCGACCCGGACCTGGCGGAACAGCACCGGCCCCCGGCTGTCCAGCTTGATGGCGAGCGCGATCACCACCAGCACCGGCAGCAGCAGGAGCAACGCCAGCAGCGACAGCGAGCGGTCGACCAGCCCCTTGACCAGCTTCCGGGCGCCCCGGAACTCGGGCGCCTCGACGTGGATCAGCGGCAGGCCGGCGACCGGACGGGTGTGGATGCGCGGGCCGGCGACGTCGGTCAGCGCGGGGGCGACGACCAGGTCGACCCCGGTCCCCTCGAGCTGCCAGCCGAGCCGGCGCAGCCGGGTGGCGGTGAGCGAACCGGAGGCGGTGACGGCCACGGTGTCCGCGCTGATGGCGGTGGCCGCCTCGGGGATGTCCCGGAACGAGCCGACCACCGGCACGTCGCCGAGCCGCTGCGGCACCGGGGCGAGCAGCGCGTCCGGGATGCAGGCGCCGACCACCTGGTAGCCGGCGTACGGCTCGCGACGCAGGGTGTGCACGAGCTCCAGCACGTGCGCGGTGTCGCCCACCACGAGGACCTTGCGGGACCAGCCGGCGCCCCGGTCACGGGCCCGGTGCAACCGCTTGCGCGCGGCGTACCTGGCCACCTCCAGGCCGACCGTGCCGACCGCGAAGGAGATGGCCAGGAAGCCCCGGGACACGCCGACGTCGGCGATGTACCCCGCGATCGCGATGCCGCCGGCCAACCGCAGGCTCGCCGAGCTGACCCGCCGATACTCGTCGGCGCCGTAACCGAGCACCCGGTCGTCGTAGCAGCGCATCGCCTTGAGCGAGATCAGCCAGACCAGCAGCAGGGCGGGCGCCACCACCACGTACGGAATCTCCGATCCGACCGGCGGCTCGTCCCCGAAGCGGGCCAGGTATCCGATCAGGGTGGCCGCCGCCAGCACGGTGGTGTCCAGCACCACCAGGACCCCGATGTAGGCCCGTTCCGCGGCCCGCGTCGGGCCGGGACGGTCGCCGCCCGGTCCCGACGATGTCCTGGCAGGGGTCAGCAGCGTCGCCGAGATCACCGGCCCTCCCCACTTCGTTCAGGACCATCCCCGTACCGCGTGACGGCTCTGGCGGGCCGGCTCGGAGCACCAGGACATCCTGCCTCGACAATTGTGGGCACCGATTGCTTCGGACGGATTACCGTCAGTTGCCTTGCGGTCGAGGAGCGCGGGGAAGCGGCTCGCCGTACCGGATTCCGGTACGGCGGTCCGCTGAGTGGCGGATCAGCGCGGCGCGGGCGGGCGCAGTGCGATCGCCTGCAGGAAGATCTCGCCGATCTTGGTCGGGTCGGCGGTGACGAAGGCACCACCACCGGTCACGTCGGTGATCGACTTGAGCTCGGCCTGGCTGACCTTGTTGCCGATGCCGATGATGATCACCTGCACCGGCTGCTCCGCATCGCGGAGCTTGCGGAGCTTGGCCAGCAGGTCCTTCTGGGAGATGCCGTTGTCGTCCTCGTTCTTGCCGTCGGTGAACAGCACGATCGAGTTGACCTTCCCGGGCTCCCAGTCCTGCTGGACGGCCTTGTAGGCCGCCAGCAGGGTGTCGTAGAGGCCGGTGTCGCCGTTAGACGGCTTGACCGTGGCCAGGCCGCGCTGGATCGCGCCCCGGTTGCTCGACAGCGGCCTGATCGGGACCAACTCCCGGTAGTCCTGCGAGCCGTTCAGGTTGGTGGAGAAGGTCCACAGCCCGATCGACCAGGAGTCGTCGAAAAGGTTCAGGCCCTGGGTCGCCGCGGCGACGGTGACCTGCTCCCGGGTGGCGCCACCGGCGGTCTCCACCTTCTCCTTCATCGAGCCCGACACGTCGATGACGCAGAGCATGCGGCCGGACAGCGTGACCGCCGACCAGGTGCTGGTGGCCTTCTGGATGGCGGTCGGGTCGAGCCCGCCCGCGGCGCCCTGACCGGCCGGCGCGGCGTTCCCGCCCGCCGGGCTCGGGGCACCGGGCAGCGCCTTGAAGCCCTCGCTCCAGTTGCCGTCGGGCGCGCGCAGCGACTGGGCGGCCAGCCGGCTCCTGAAGCCGCGGGTGGTCAGCGCCTCGAAGAGCACCTTCGCGGCGGACGCCTTCGCCGGCTCGAGACCGGGCAGCACCGCGAACGGATAGTCCAGGGGGGCCGGCGGCGGGTCCAGGTAGAGGGCGGCCAGCGGGATCGGCGGCTTGGTGGCGTTGTACGCCATCACGTCCTCTTCGGACAGCGCGGCCGCTCCGAGGCCGTTGGCGACCGCCGTCGGTTCGGACGAGCGCGGAAAGCGCGCGAGGAGATCCTGCCGCAGCCGGGAACTGTTGGTGGCCAGCGCCCGCAACGCCCCGATCGTCGCCTCCCGCGCCTGCAGGGAGCCGGCGGCACCGGTGGAGTTGGCGGCGGCGGTCAGCGAGAGCAGGCCGGACAGACCAGCCGCGTCCTGGGTCGGCTCGACGATGCCGGCGTGCAGCGGTTTGCTGCTGTTGACCTGCGCCAACAGGTCGGCCCAGGTGAACTTCTTGTCCGGCCAGCCGAGCCGGGTGGCCACCGGTTCGGGCATCGCGACCACCACCGGACTGCGGGCGATCGAGGCGCCGTTCGCCGGGGCGAAGGCGGTGGCCCCGCCGGCTTTGAGCCGCAGCAGCCAGGTGGACGAGTCCGGCACCCAGACGTCCGGCGTCACCGCGGTGCCGCTCGCCTGCCCCACACCGGCCAAGGTTGCGCCGTGCTTGCTGGCCACCGTGGCGGCCACCTCGACCGACTCGGCGGGGGTCACGTTCACCGCGACGCAGGTGTCGCCGACCGCCGCGCCGTCCTTGACCCACTGGTCGGCCGCTCCCTTGACGGCGGGCGCGATCTCCGGGGTGGCCGCGACGGAGAGCTGGATCTGCCCCGAGCAGGACGGCCCCGCCAGCTGCTGGTAGCCGAACCAGGTCCCGGCTACGACGGCGACGAGGGCGGTGGCCGCCGCGGCGGCGCCTACCCCACGGAGGTTCGAACGCATGCGATGGCGGCCAGACACGGTGACCATCTTGCGTATCTC
This sequence comes from Micromonospora sp. NPDC006431, assembly GCF_042870725.1. Classification (NCBI taxonomy): domain Bacteria; kingdom Bacillati; phylum Actinomycetota; class Actinomycetes; order Micromonosporales; family Micromonosporaceae; genus Micromonospora; species Micromonospora sp. NPDC006431. The sequence continues at coordinate 13,160 of NZ_JBIAHQ010000020.1, read as the reverse complement.
GTGGGGTTAGTGCCACATCCGTTCGGACGAAAGTTACGCAGCAGAAACAGTTGATCAGCAAAACTTCTACGTTGAGTTACCGATCAGTCATCAGAGGTGACGCCAGTCCATGGTGGACGCCGCTCGCGGCAACACTCCGTCACGGCCGGACGCAGGTCGGGCTGGCCACCGGCACCGGCTCCCCGACCGGCTCCGGCACCCCGGTGACCGGGTCCACCCGGAAGACCCTGATCATGTCGGCCCGCTCGTCGGCCACGTACAGGTGCTCGCCCGCTCGGGCGAAGTGCCGCGGCCACTCGCCGCCGGTGTCGACCTCGGCCACCAACTCCGGCGCCTCACCGGCCAGCGCGAAGACGGCCACCGTGCCGACTCCCCGGTTGGCCACGTAGAGGAACCGGCCGTCCGGTCCGACCGCGACCTCGGAGGGCTGCACGTGCCCGACCCGCCCGCTCGCGTCGACCCGGACCCGCTGGTGCAGCCCGTCGGCCGTCAGGTCGTACGCGGTGACCGTCCCGTCCAGCTCGCCGACCAGCCAGCAGCGCCGCCGGTCCGGGTGCCGGGCCAGGTGCCGGGGGCCGCTGCCGGCCGGCGTACGCAGCCGCGGGGCGCGCGGCACCAGCCGACCGGAGGCGGCGTCGAGGTCGTACCGGTAGACCGAGTCGGTGCCCAGGTCGACGGCGAGCAGCGGCCCACCGCCCGGATCAGGCGAGACCATGTGGCAGTGCGCCGCCTCCTGCCGCTGCGGGTCGGCGCCGTGCCCCTCGTGCCGGACCAGATCGGAGCGCTCCCCCGGTACGCCGTCCGGGTCGAGCGGGAACACCGCCACACTGCCGCCGCCGTAGTTGGCCACGAAGAGGTGCCGCCCGTCCGGGGCGACCGCCACGTGGCAGGGCTCGGCCCCGCCGGTCGGGCGGACGCCGAGCAGGGCGAGATCGCCGTCCGGGGCGACCCGGAACGCGCTGACCTGACCCTCGGACAGCTCGTTGACCGCGTACAGCACGGGCCGGGCCGGGTGCCGGACGAGGAACGACGGCGACGAGGTCACCGCCACCGTGCCGAGCGGGGTCAGCTCCCCTGACACCGGATCCCGCCGGGCCGCGACGATGCCCTCGGCCCGCCCGCCCATCTCCGCCGTGTAGCCACCGATGTGGACGATCGCGTGCTGCGCGGTCACCGGTCCCACCTTCCGCCGATTCCTCCGTCGATCCAACCAGAGGCCCTCCGGGTCGGCCGGGCCGTTGGCCGTCTTCCCGGAACCAGTTTCGGCGGTCGGCCGCACGCCCGCGACCCGTCGCGGCCCGGTCAGCCCACCGGCACCGGCTCGCCCCGCTGCCGGGCGACGTGCTCGACCAGCGAGATCAGCACCAGCTTCCCGGACTGCCGGTCCCGGACGTCGCAGAGCACCAGCGGCACGTCCGGGTCCAGGTCCAGCGCGTCGCGTACCGCCTCCAGGCTGAACCGCCGGGCCCCGTCGAAGCAGTTCACCCCCACCACGAACGGGATGCCGCGCTGCTCGAAGTAGTCGATCGAGGGGAAGCAGTCGGCCAGCCGGCGGGTGTCGGCGAGCACCACCGCGCCGAGGGCGCCGAAGGCCAACTCGTCCCAGAGGAACCAGAAGCGGTCCTGGCCCGGGGCGCCGAAGAGATAGACCTGAAGGTCGTCGGTGATGGTGATCCGGCCGAAGTCCATGGCCACCGTGGTGGTGGACTTCTCCTCCACCCCGGAGACGTCGTCGGTGCCCACGCCGGCGCCGGTCAGGACCTCCTCGGTCTGCAGCGGCCGGACCTCGCTCAGCGCGCTCACCAGCGTGGTCTTGCCGGCGCCGAAGCCGCCGGCGATGAGGATCTTCAGGGCCAGCGGAACCCGCAGCGCGGCCGTCCCCGGTTCAGAGCGCACGAAGTCCACTGACCACCGCCTTGAGGATGTTGTCGTCGGGCAGGTGGGCGGCGGTCGGCGGCTGGTGCACCGCGACGAGCCCACGGTCGAGGAGATCGCCGAGCAGCACCCGGACCACGCCGACGGCGAGGTCCAGGTCCACGGCGAGGTCGGCCACGGCCACCGGTTGCCGGGCCAGCTCGACCAGGCGCCGGTGCTCCGGCTGGAGGCCCGGCAGGCCGGCCGGGTCGGCCGCCGGCGGGGCCAGCACGAAGGCCACCAGGTCGAAGCCGGCTCCGGGCGGCCGCACCCGGCCACCGGTCAGGGTGTACGGACGGACGACCGGGCCCGCGGCGTCGTCCAGCCACTCGTGCTGCGGCCCCGGTGACTCAGTCCGCATCGACGGCACCCGCCGTACGGGCCGGGACGCTCAGGTTCTCGCCGACCCGGATGACCAGCATCGCCATCTCGTACGCCACCAGGCCGATGTCGGCGTCGGCGTCGCTCACCACCGCCAGGCAGCCGCCCGGCCCGGCCGCGGTGACGAACAGGTACGCGGACTCCATCTCCACCACGGTCTGCCGGACCGCGCCGCCGGCCAGGTGCCGGGTGGTCCCCTTGGCCAGGCTGGAGAAGCCGGAGGCGATGGCGGCGAGGTGCTCCGCGTCGGTACGGCTCAGCTCGGCCGAGGCGCCGAGCAGGAGCCCGTCCGCCGACAGCACCACCGCCTGGCGGGCGGCCGGCACCCGCTCCACCAGGTCGTCGAGCAGCCAGTCGAGATCGGCGTTCTGCCGCGTCGTGTACACCACTAGGCGTCCCTCTCAGTCGCGGTGGGAGGTTCCGGGGCCGGCGCCGGCTCCGGAGGGGAGGGCTCGGCGGCCCGGTCCCGGGCCGCGTCGGTGGACGGGCCACCTCGGAACCGGGCAGCGGAGTCGACGGGTTGGCCGGCCGGACGGGCGACACCCCGGGCGGCCGGGGCGGCCGTACCGGTGGGGCCGGCGGCGGCGCGGGCCGCCCCGTCCCGACGGCCCCGGGCGGTGCCGGCCTGAAGGGCGGACATGGCGCGCCGGGCCTCCTCCGGCGAGCGGTACGCCGGGGTGTCCGCGGCGGCCGGCCGGGGTCCCGTCGCCGGCCCGCGCCGGCGGACCCGGCGGGGCAGGCCGTCGCCGTCCGCGGGCGCCTCGACCGAGGAGGTACGGCCGGCGGAGAGCCCTACCACGGCCGAGTCGGGACGTTCCCGGCCGGGCCGGGTGGTACGCGGCCGGGGCAGCGTGGACAGCCGGGTCACCCTGGCCATCCGCCGGTCACCGGCGCCCGCCGTCCCGGCGTCCGAGCCGGGGCCCACCGGCGGCTCGTCGGTGACCAGATCGGCCGGGACCAGCACCAGCGCCGTGCTGCCGATCGGGGTGGCCGGTCGCAGCTCGACCCGGACGCCGTGCCGGGCGGCCAGCCGGGCGACCACGAAGTGACCCAGCCGGGCGCTGTCGGCCGGGTCGAACTCCGGGGAGCGGGACAGCTTGCGGTTGGCGTCCGCCAGGGCCTGCGGCGACATGCCGAGCCCGTGGTCGGTGATCTCGATGGCGTACCCGCCCGGTGACGTCCGCCCGGTGACGTCGACCCGGGTGCCCGGCGGAGAGAAGGCGAGGGCATTCTCGATCAACTCGGCGAGCAGGTGGATGACGTCGCCGACGGCCCGGCCGAGCACCCCGGCCGGCTGCACCTCGCCGATGTCGACCCGGTCGTACTGCTCCACCTCGGAGATGGCGCCGCGCACCACGTCGACCGCGGCGACCGGGTTCCGCCAGCCCCGGCCCGGGGCCGCGCCGGCGAGGATGACCAGGTCCTCGGCGTGCCGCCGGAGCCGGGCGGCGAGGTGGTCGACCTGGAACAGCCCGGCCAGCTCGTCCGGGTCCTCGGTCTGCCGCTCCAGCCGGTCCAGCAGTGCCAACTGCCGGTGCACCAGCCCCTGGCTGCGTCGGGCGATGTTGAGGAACACCTCGTTGAGCCCCCGGCGCAGGGTGACCTCGTCGACGGCGGCCTGCACAGCGGTCCGGCGCACCTCGTTGAAGGCCCGCCCCACCTGGCCGATCTCGTCGCCGCCGTGGTCCAGCTCGGGCGCCTCCCGGGCGACGTCGACCTGGTCGCCGCGGCGCAGCCGGGCGACCACGTCCGGCAGCCGGTGCTCAGCCATCTCCAGCGCGGCGGTGCGCACCCCGGTCAGCCGTCCGGCCAGCGACCGGCCGACCCGCAGCGCCACCAGCACGCAGATCACCACGGCGAGCAGGCCGAGCACCCCGGCGGCGGCGAGCCGGCTCAGGATGCCCACCGCCATCGGCACGGACCGTTCGGCCAGCCCGTCGGCGCCGCGCAGCTCGAAGTCCCGCAGGCCCTGCCAGACCGCGGTCTGGCTGGACTCCCAGGCGCGTACGTCGAGCTGGGCCGGCAGGTCGCGGGCGCGGATCAGGATGTCCTGGAGGCCGTGCAGCCGGACGAAGGCGTCCCCCTCGGTGAGCCGCTGGTACGCCGTGCGCTCGCCCGGCGGCAGGTCGGCCACCGCCGTCTCGGCCAGGAAGCGCTGGTTTTCGATGGTGCGGACGAGCTGTTCGTGCTCGCCTTCGGCGTACCCGCCGGCGGTGACCGCGCCGGCGAGCAGCGCGTCCGCCTGGCCGAGCAGCTCCCGGGACCGGCCCAGCGCGGTGAGCGCCAGCGCCTCCCGGTTGAGCTGGTTGTCGGGGAACGCGGCCATCGCGGAGAACGCCTGGAAGGCGGAGCCGATCATCCCGCTGTAGAGGCCGATCGCCCCGGCCCGGTCCACCTTCCGGCCGTCGATGAAGCCCCGGCCGGCGGGCAGCGCATCGAGCGCGGAGACCAGCTGATCCAGCCGGGCGTCGAGCAGCTCGTCGGCGGCGTCGCGCAGCTCCTTCCCGTCGACCCGGCGGCGCAGCTCGGCGATCGCCCGGTCGGTGCGGGTCCGCTGCTCGGTCAGCGCCGGCAGGGTGCTGTCGCCGGCGAGCTGGACGACCGAGAGCCGCCGTTCCTGTTGCAGTTCGGCGACCACGGCCTCACCCGGCCGGCCCAGGTCGTAGAGGAAGGTACGCGCCGCGAGCAGGTCGAGGGCGGGTCCGAAGGTCAGCGTGGTGGCGAAGATCCAGAGCGCCAGCAGCGCGGTCACCGGACCGACGACCAGCGCGGTCAGCTTGGCGCGGATCGGCCAGTCACGGGTGTTCATCAGACCTCGCCCGGAAGGTGTCGCAGGGGTGGCGCCGGCACCGGCCGGAAGGTCTCCGACCGTGACGCCGAGCCCAGCCCGGCCGCCTTGGGCAGGATACGTAATCCCGGGCCGATGCACTACCGGCCGTCTCGCTCGTCGCTACCGTCCGGGATGTTCGGTTGTGGACACCAACGGAGTGGGCGCCCCGCCGGAAGGGACCGGCGGGGCACGTCGCAGCGGCGCTCCGCACCCACGCCACCTCGCAGCACCTTCTGGAATGACTCAAGTTTCAGCGGTACGTACGAGGTGTCGGTCGCCCCAGGTTCCGCGAGGTTTCGGTCGGGAAATCCCAGGAAAAGTGCCCCGGACCGGGATTGGCGATCAGTGCGCGGAGGGAATACCAGCGGGCGAAGGAGGAGCCATGTCGCCCACGCAGGTAGTCGTCACAGTCATCGTGGTGGTGGTGGTGGTGCTCGCGGCGCTGGCCGCGGTCGCCGTACGCGCCGGCCGCCGGCGCGCCCTCAGGCAGCGGTTCGGCCCGGAGTACGACCGGGTCGTCGCCGAGCAGGACAGCCGGGGCGCCGCCGAGCGGGAGCTGCGGGAGCGGGAGCGCCGGCACGCCGAGCTGCAGCTCACCCCGCTCGCCCCCGAGTCCCGGGCCCGGTACGCCGCCGCCTGGGAGGAACTCCAGGTCCGCTTCGTCGACTCCCCGGGCGAGACCGTCGGCGACGCCGACGAACTGGTCACCCGGCTCATCGCCGACCGTGGGTACCCGACCGGGGACTTCGACGACCAGGTCGCCCATCTCTCCGTCGAGCACGCCCGCACCCTGGCCCACTACCGGGACGCCCACGAGATCCGGCTGCGTCACGAGCGCGGCGAGGCGAGCACCGAGGAACTCCGGCAGGCGCTCGTGCACTACCGGGCGCTCTTCGCCGATCTGCTCGGCGCGGACCCGGTCGGTCACCAGCCGCCGGAGCAGCGCCAACCCGACCACGAGCACGACGTCTCGAGCCGCTGAGGAGGCCGCCGCGATGCGCCAGGACAAGCAGCAGGTCACGCACGAGCACCCGGAGATCGTCCGGTCCACGCCGGTGCCGGTCCGGCCGGCGGGCGCGCCCGCCGATCGCGACGGACCGCGGCCCGACCGGGCCGCCCGGGTCGACGTACCCGAGGACGCGCTGGACGACCGGGGCACCTTCGACGACCCGGGGGTGGCCGGCGAGCGCGCCGACGACCGGCGGGACGCGGAGCCGGACCAGACCCGGGCGTACGACGCACGGGACGCCCGGGACGCCGAGGCCGCCGACGTCGACGAACGGCCGGAGTACCACGATCCGGCGCCGCTGCCCTCGGTGTTCGGCGCGACCTCCGTGGGCGACGCGGTGGCCGCCTCGGCGATGGCCAGCGGGCGGCCCGAGGACGAGCGGGATCCGCGCGGCGAGGACACCGCCCAGCCGGGCGACGGGGCGCCGGGGCGGACCGACGCGTTCGACGACGAGCGGGCCGACCCGACGGCCGGCGACCGGCTGCACAGCCCCGAGCGTGCGGCGGCCGGGCGCTCCGCCGGGCCGCGGGACGACGCGCCGGCGGCCGGTGCGACCGGCTACGGCAGCGCCGAGCCGGCCATGGTCGACCCGGACACCAGCACCGCCGCGGCCGGCGCCGCGGCCGACGCGGCCCTGGCCGGGGCGGCCCGGCCGACCCCCGGCGCGGTGCCGTCGGACGCCGCCACGCTCTTCGCCCCGGACATCGCGCAGGGTTTCCGGGACCGCTGGCGGGACGTCCAGCTCCGCTTCGTGGACGACCCGCAGGCCGCGGTCGGCGCGGCGCAGTCGCTGGTCGAGGAGGCGATCGAGGCGCTGTCAGCCGCGCTGCGCGACCAGAAGGCCCGGCTCGGCGGCTGGCAGGCGTCCGGCTCGACCGACACCGAGCAGCTCCGGGTGGCCGTCCGCGACTACCGGGACTTCCTGGACCGGGTCCTCGGGCGCTGAGGCGGCATGGCCCGGCCCCCGCGGGGTACGCCAGGGGGATCACGGAACGGGACAGGAGGGCAGCAGCATGACGGATCGTGACCGCGGCGAGCGGCCGCTGGAGGAAACCCCCGAGGTGGCCGCGGCGGTGGACGACGACAGCACGGTGCCGCAGCTGCGCAGCGGCGGCGGCGCCGACCGGGACAACCCGACCTTCACCGAGCCCGACGGCGCGGTGCCCGACACCGGGTCACCGGACATCCTCGGCGACCCGTACGCGGCCGGCACCGGGCCGACCGGCACCGGGACCGGGGCCACCGGCACCGGCACCGAGGGGGCCGGGCGCAACATCCGGACGGGCGCCGAGCAGCCGTGGGACCCGGAGGACCTCGTGCTGGCCCGGGGCCAGGACCTCACCCGGGAGAACATCGAACGGGCCCGCCGTGACCTGGCTGAGCTGGGCCGGGCGGCGATCGAGAAGACGGTTCCCTGACGGCCGTACGCCGAGAGGGCCCGGAGGCCCTGACGGCCGTACGCCGAGAGGGCCCGGGGGCCCCTGGTCGACCGAGTGCCGACCAGGGGCCCGGGGGAACCCGCGCGGCGGTGCCTCACTCCGCTGCGGCGGGTGGGCCGGCCGCCGGTTCAGGAGAGCGGCGGGTAGGCGTTGCGCATGAGCTCCTGGAACTGGGCGGCGAACCAGTGGCCCGAGACCGGGGCGTTGGGCAGCGCGCCGCTCGGGTTGTTGCCATTGCGGGCGTTACCGGTGTACGTCGGGTCGCACATCCGGTCGAAGCCCTTGCCCTCGTCGTTCGGGATGGCGCTGCTGGAGCCGTCCGACTCGCCCGGCGGCTTGATCCAGACATAGGCGTCGATGCCCGCCTCGGGCGCGGCCTTCGGCCGCTCGCCGAGGCCCGCGCCGGCCTGGTTGCACCAGTTGCCGGCGTGGATCCGGCGGTCGATGCGGCCACCGTTGACATAGGTGTCGACGTTCGTCGTCGCGCCCGGCCCGGTGGGCCGCGCCGAGCCGCCCCAGCCGTTACGGGAAGTGTCGATCAGCATGCCGATGCCGCTGTCGAAGCCCACGGAGACCAGCTTCTGCCGGAACGCCTGGGCGAACGACAACTCGTCGACGTACTGGTTCCAGTCGATCCACTTGGACTGGCGGACGGACGTGCCGTTCACCGAGTCAGTGATCTTGACGTACGGCTCGCGCAGGGCCGAGTAGTTCGCCGTGTTGACGATGAAGCCGTGCACGTTGCGTACCGTGCTGCCGGAGGCGACGGCCGCGCTCTTCAGCATGTCCGCGGTCGGGCCGAAGTTGCTGTCCCAGCCGATCCAGCCGTGGTGCGCGGCGTCGATGTAGTTGTAGACGTTGCCGATCGCGCCCAGCTTGGCCAGGGCGTAGCCGACGCCGTTCACGTACGCGCCGTTGGCCTTGACGGTGTCGCACATCGCGGTGCCGCCCGCCTGCCCGGAGGTGTTGGTCACCAGGTTGGGCAGCGAGTCGATCTCGATGATGTTGATGATCCGCAGGTTGGCGTACTTCGGGTCGGCCTGGATCGCCGCGATCGGGTCGATGTACTCGGCCTTGTACCGGGGCAGGTCGTTCGGGCCGAGCTCACCGTTGGAGGCCAGCGCGGCGCAGTCCCGGCCGGGCAGGTTGTAGATCACGAACTGGATGTAGCCGGCGCCCTGCCGCAGTGCCTCGTCGAGGTGGGCGCGCATGCCCCGGGCCCCCGGGGTGCCGTTGATGGCGGCGATCCGGTCCATCCACACGCCCGTCGGGTTGTTCGAGACCCGGCTGCCGCCCGGCTCGGCGTCCGCCTTGGCCTTCCAGTCCGGGTTCACGTAGCCCTTGGCCCCGACGTACGGGTTGTCCACCTTCTGCCCCGGCGGCGGGCTGGACGGCGGCGGGCTCGAGGGCGGCGGGCTGGACGGCGGCGGGGTGGTGGTGGGCGGCGTGCCGCCGGTGCAGACCGTGCCGTTCAGGGTGAACTGGGCGGGCTTCGGGTTGGCGCCGCTCCAGGCGCCGTTGAACCCGATGGTGGTACTGGCGCCGGTGGCCAGCGAGCCGTTGTACGATTCGTTCTGCGCGGTGACGTTCTGACCGCTTTGCGACCACCGCGCCGACCAGCCGTTGACGACCGACTGCGAGCTGTTCGGGAAGGTGAAACCAAGCGTCCAGGCGCCGAGCGGGTCTCCGAGGTTCTTGATCGTCACGGTGGCGATGAAGCCACCCGGCCAGTCGTTGGTGGCGTAGTCCACACTGCACTGGGTCGCGGCCTGCGCCGCGGTGACCGGGAGGGTCACCAGCCCGCCGGCGACCAGGACGCCCGCACCGGTCAGTGCGAGTGCCCGACTCCGGCCGGACAGCCTTCTCCACAGATTCATGCCACTGATCTCCTTGGGCGAGGCCGGATCCGCGTACGGCCCGGCGAATGGCCCTCGGGACGTCCGGCTGGGACGGCCGTCGGCGCCACGGGTGTCTTCGGGGATGCCCGACCCGGACGGGCGGTGGTGGGTGATCGACCGGCCGGCACGACCGGCCGAGGAGTCGGACGCCGCCCGATCGACCCGGGTGCCCTCGACGTCTGGACTCGCGGTGTGGCTCCCCCAACCGCGTGCAGCGATTCTTGCATGGGAGCGCTTCCATGGCAATGCCTCGATGTGAACTCCCCGTCGGCAAAGGGGAGAACAGCCCAGGCGGTATCGGCACGGCCGGTTGCCGGCAGACGGGTCCGAGCCGGTGGAACACGGCAGGGCAGCGCCGCAGCGGGGCGTGCGGCACAGGTGCGTCCAGATGGGCTGCGGCACTGCGGAACCCTCCGAAGAGCCTCGGCAATGCCACATAAGGCTCCTAGCACCTCCATCCCCCTAAACGCCAACAAACTCTTAAACACGAATCTTTCCCCGGATAGCTCGCGAAAAGGTCTAACGTCGGGCGTAGCTCGACCGCCGTCGGGCTCAGGACAAACAGGGATGGAGTGACGCAGGTCATGGGAAAGAAGATGCTCGGGAAGGTCGTTGCGGGAGCCGCTCTCGGCGGCGCGTCCCTGCTGCTGTTCTCGCCCGGGATGGCGAACGCGGCCGGCCCCGGCACGTACGCGGGCGATGTCGCCGCCAAGCCGCAGGTCAGCCTTCTTGAGACCTGCCCGGGGGGGCACGGGGACTGGGACCGCAAGGACTTCGACCGCAAGGACTTCGACCGCAAGGACGAGGACCGCAAGGACTTCGACTTCAAGAACCACGACGGCAAGGACCGTGACCGCAAGGACCACGACTTCAAGGACGAGGACCACAAGAAGCCCGACTTCAAGGACGAGAACAACAAGAAGCCCGACTTCAAGGACGAGCACGGCAAGGAAGAGAACAAGAAGGACGAGAACAAGAAGGACGAGCAGGGCAAGGAAGAGAACAAGAAGGACGAGCAGGGCAAGGACTGGCAGGGCAACGACAGCTGGCAGCCCGGGGCCTACGGCCAGGGCGGCGGCATGGTCGACGACCAGTCGGACAAGGACCGCAAGGACCAGGACCGCAAGGACCAGGACCGCAAGGACCACGAAGCCAAGGACGAGGACCGGAACGACCAGGACAACAAGGACCACGACCGCAAGGACCGGGACATGAAGGACGAGGACCGCAAGGACCACGACTTCAAGGACCGGGACATGAAGGACGAGGACCGCAAGGACCACGACCGCAAGGACTTCGACCGCAAGGACGAGGACCGGGACCACTGCTTCCCGCGCGGCCACGTTGACGGTGGTGACGGGGGCATGACCAGCACCAGCGTGGACCGCGGCATGGCCGCCAGCGGGGTGGGCGTGATCGGCGCCGCCGCACTGGGCGGGATGGTCCTGCTGCGCCGGCGTCGGGCCAATGACCTCGTCTGACCGGACGGCGACTCGGGCCGGCGGCCGTCACGGGAGACCGTGGCGCGCCGCCGGCGTGGTCGTCGTCGTCCTGATCGCCATGCTGGGCGCCGGCCTGATCGGGGCCTCCGTCCGGACCGTGCCGCCTCCCCGGCCACCCCAGCCGCTCGCCCAGGCCGGAGCCGCCGGGACGGCCTCGACCCCCACCTCGCCCACCCTCCCGGGCCCCTCGGACGACAGCGGTACGGTGACCGCCGACCAGGCGTCCGCCGACGACGCGGCGACGCCGAACCCGGATCTCGCCCGCGCCGCGCTGCCCCGGTCGGCCCCGACGACCATCTCGATCCCCCGGATCGGGGTGAACGCCGAGATCATGCGCCTTGGTCTGAACGCGGACGGCACGGTCCAGGTGCCCCCGCTGGAGCAGGCCATGAAGGCGGGCTGGTACACCCCCGGGGCCAGCCCCGGAGAGGTCGGCAACGCGGTCATCGTCGGGCACGTCGACTCGGCCAAGCTCGGGCCGGCGGTCTTCTTCAACCTCGGCTCGCTCAAGGCGGGCGACACCATCAGCGTCGCCCGGGAGGACGGCTCGACCGCCACGTTCACGGTCAACGAGGTGAAGTCGTACCCGAAGACCGCCTTTCCCACCGAGCTGGTCTACGGCCCCAGCGACAAGCCCAGCCTCCGGGTGGTCACCTGCGGCGGGCAGTTCGACCAGAGCTCCGGCAGCTACCTCAACAACGTCATCGCCTTCGCCACCATGACCCCGTGAGGCGGTGCGGAACGGGCGCGGGCCCGGGGGGGGGGGGCCCCCCCCCCGGCCCCCCCCGGGGGGCGGGGGGGGGGGCCCCCCCCCCCGGCCCCCCCCCGCGCCGGTGTCCGTGCGGGTCAGGCCGCCGCCGAGGTCCGCACCAGGGTACGGATCTGCCGCAGCAGCACCGACAGCGCGGAGAGGTCGGCGCGGGACTCGTCGAACTCCCCCATCGCCCGGTGCGCCCGGTGGATCGAGGTGGCGTTCGCCTGCTCCCACTCCTGCACCCGGTCGGCCGGCGACACATTATCGGGGGTGGAGCCGAGGACCTCTGCGGTGAGCGCGGCCAGCGCGGCGTACAGGTCGTAGCGCAGCGCCATCCGGGCCAGCGTCTGCCAGCGGTCCTCGCGCGGCAGCAGGGAGATCTTCGACAGCAGGGCGTCCACCCGGAACCGGTCGGAGAGGACGAAGTAGACCGAGGCCACCTCGCCCACGTCCCGGCCGGTCGACTGGGCGGTCTCCACCACGTCCAGCAGGCCGAAGCTGTACATCAGCCGGGTCGCCTGCGCGGCCAGCTCCCGGGGCAGCCCCTTCTGGGTCAGCGAGTCGATGTGGGCGGCGATCGCCTCCCGCTCACTGCCGTAGAACAGGTTCTCCAGGTCGGGCAGGAGCCGGGCCACCCCGTCCCGCAGCCGAGCGATCTCCCCCGGCACGTCGATCGGCGAGCGCCGGTTGGTCACCAGCCAGCGCACCGCGCGGTCGAGCAGCCGGCGGGTGTCCAGAGAGACGCTGGTCTGCAACTCGGGCGAGACCTTGTTGTCCAGCGCCTCGATCGCGTTCCAGAGCTCGCGGAGCCCGAACACCTCGCGCACCACCACGTACGCCCGCAGCACGTCCGCGGCCGACGCGGCCGTCTCCTCGACCGTCCGGAAGACGAACGAGATGCCGCCCCGGTTGATCGCCTCGTTGACCAGCACGGTGGTGACGATGTCCCGGCGCAGCCGGTGCTGGCCCATCCGGCCGGCAAACCGCTCGCGCAGCGGAGTGGGGAAGTAGTTGACCAGGATGTCGGTCGTCCACTCCTCGTCGGCCAGTCCTTCGGCGACGATCTCCCGCTCCAGCACGATCTTGACGTACGCCAGCAGCACCGCGAACTCCGGCGCGGTCAGCCCGTTCTCGGTCCGGACCGCGAGTTCCTCGTCCGGCGGGAGTGCCTCCAGGGCCCGGTCCAGCGCCCCGGAACGCTCCAACTCGTTGATCATCCGGCGGTGCACCGGGAGCAGCGAGGCGGCCTGCGCCTGGGCGTTGTTGATCGCCCGAGCCTGCTCGTAGTTGTCCCGCAGCACCAGCTCGGCGACCTCGTCGGTCATCTCGGCCAGCAGCTCGTCGCGCGCGGGCCGGTCCAGCTCGCCGTCGGCGACCGCCGTGTTGAGCAGGATCTTGATGTTCACCTCGTGGTCGGAGCAGTCCACTCCGGC
>NZ_JBIAHQ010000019.1:0-144595 GCF_042870725.1 Micromonospora sp. NPDC006431 | reverse complement strand
GAAGAGAGGGCATTCCCGCACGTGTGAGCAGCCCATGTCACTCCGATCTGGCCAGCACCCGGGGCGAATGGGCGGGTTGGCATGAGTTGGAGGGGTAGGTCTCGGTCAGCGAGCATACATACCGTATGGATAACTAGCGATCCGGGGGTGATCATGGCGAAACACCGCTGATCAACGGCCTGGTCGCGCCCGACTCCGGCCACGGCGCGGTCGGACGTCTCCGCCCGAACACCTTGGACGCGGCCTTCCTCGACCTCCGCCTTCGCACCACGTCGTCGCGGCCAGTGAGCGTCCAATATTGACGGTCCTGCCGGGTGTGCGATCATGTGCCGTCCCCTCTACCACTTTCGGAGGATTCCTCATGCGACAGCGTCGGCGCGTGGCGCGCGCGGCCCTCACCGCAGCCGCCGCCACGGCCCTGCTCGGCCTTGCCGCCCCGGCCTGGGCCACCGGCAACCCGCACAACCCGCCGGGCGACAACGGCACCGTGAAGATCGACGGGGTGCCCTTCTCGGACAAGGTCGACAACGAGCCGCACGTCACCTGCGAGTTCGAGCTCGAGTTCTTCAACTTCGACGAGAACCAGAAGGCGAACCTCACCCTGTGGGCGCAGCCGCCGTCGAGCACGCCGAAGGACAAGATCGTCTGGTCTCGGCAGAACGTGCCGATCAGCAACGATCCGGCCTCCGGCGCGGAGAACGACCACGACGAGGTCATCCGGCTCTCCGCCAATGACCTCGACCTGTCCGGCCTCACGCAGAAGCAGCAGGGCTACCACATCAAGCTCGACGTGGAGCTGATCGGCGGCAAGTCGGCCGACGGCAAGCACAAGGTGTTCTGGCTGAAGCCGTGCGCCTCCTCGGCGTCGCCGTCGTCGAACCCGTCGACCCCGGGCGGTTCGGAGAACCCCTCCGAGAATCCGTCCGGCACCCCGGGTGCCTCGGGTTCATCCGTGGGTGGCGGCACCGGTGGCGGCGGTACCGAGGGCGGCCTGCCGATTACCGGTGTGGCTGCCACGAGCATCTCGCTCATGGGCCTCGCGCTGATCGGCGGCGGTGTCCTGCTGATGGCGCTGCGCCGTCGCCGGGACAAGATCCGCTTCACCAGCTGACCTTCCGCGCCACTCGGAAACCGGCCGTCGGACCTCGCGTCCGGCGGCCGGTTCCGTTCTCGGCCGTGCCGCTGCAGCCTGGCGACGAAGGTGAACGGGTGCGACGGAGAACGTGGCTATACAGCCGATGGAACATTCCACGTTGATGCTTGAACAGTCAACGAAGACTCGTCACTCAAGGGTTACCTCGTGCTACCGGAGCGACCTACTCTCCGCACCATGTCTGACATCTCCCGCCGCAGGCTTCTCGGCGCCGTCGCCGGTGGCGCCGCCCTTTCTTTTCTGCCCCCGTCACTGCTGAAGGCGATGGCCGCGCCGCTGCCTCCCGGCGGTATGGATGCGATTGAACACGTCATCATCCTGATGCAGGAGAACCGTTCCTTCGACAACTACTACGGCACCCTCAGGGGCGTGCGCGGCTTCGGCGACCGTACGCCGCTGCGTCTGCCCACCGGGGCCACCGCCTTCGAGCAGCCGCGGTCCGGTGGTGGCAAGGTCCTGCCGTTCTCGGCCCGGCAGGCGGCGGTCGACGCCGGCCGCCGCGAGAGCGACATCCAGTACCTCGGTGCGCTCCCGCACGGCTTCTCCGACGCCAACCAGGCCCGGGCGAACGGCTGGTGGAACGACTGGATCGCGGCCAAGGGCCAGAGCACCATGGCCTTCTACGACCGGCGCGACATCCCTCTCCAGTACGAACTGGCCGACCGTTTCACCATCTGCGACGCCTACTTCTGCTCGGTCTACGGCTCGACCAACCCCAACCGCAACTACCTGTGGACCGGCACGACCGGCTACGAGCCGGACGGCGCCAACCGGGCGGTCACCAACGCCGCCTACTCCTACACCCACGCGGGCTATGACTGGACGACGTACCCCGAGCGGCTGGAGGCCGCCGGCGTCTCCTGGCAGATCTACCAGGAGTGGGACAACTTCACCGACAACGCGGTGGAGTACTTCCGGCCCTGGAAGGAGATCGGCCGGAAGATCCTCGCCAAGGTCAGCGGCCAGTACTCGACCACCGAGCAGTTCTACGACGGCCTGTGGGGCAAGACCGCGGACCAGCGGAAGGCCGCACTGGCCCAGTTCCAGCAGGGTGTCGACGCGCTGACCGAGGCGGAACGTCGGCTGTTCATGCGGGGTGCCTACCGCTCCGAGCCGAACACCCTCGTCCAGCGGATCAGGACCGACATCAAGAACGGCACGTTGCCGAAGGTGAGTTGGCTGGTTCCGACGGCGGCGCTCTCCGAGCACCCCAGCTCCTCCACCCCGGTCGGCAGCGCCAACCTCATCTACGAGGTTCTCGACGCCATCGCGAGCGACCCGAAGACCTGGTCGAAGACGGCCTTGTTCATCAACTTCGACGAGAACGACGGCTACTTCGACCACGTGCCGGCCCCGGTCGAGCCCCGGCCGGACTCCGGCAACAGCGACGACTGGTTCAACGGCCTCCCCGTCGGCCCCGGCCCGCGGGTGCCGATGACGGTCGTCTCGCCGTGGACGGTGGGCGGTTTCGTCTGCTCGGAGGCGTTCGACCACACCTCGGTCATCCGGTTCCTGGAGAAGTGGACCGGTGTCCAGGAGCCCAACATCAGCGCCTGGCGCCGCAGCGTGTTCGGCGATCTGACCTCCGCCTTCGACTTCAACCGCGGATACGCGCAGCCCAAGTTGGAGCAGCCCGGCCCGGTGCCGTCGGCGGTCGGCCGCTGGAACCCCGTACCGCCGAAGAACCAGTCGCTCCCGGAGCAGGAGGCCGGCACCCGCCCGACGCGCCCCTCGCCGTACCGGCTGTCCCTGCGGGCCGACGTCACCGGCTCCGGCGTCCGGCTCCGGCTCGGCAACGCGGGCACCACCGCCGCAACGTTCACCGCCTACCCCGGTGACGGCACCGCCCCGCGCGCGTGGACCGTCGCCGCGGGCGGCACCGCCGACAACCCGGTCGGGTACGCCGCCGACGGCTACGACCTGCAGGTCACCGGCCCCGGCTGGTCCGTCTGGGAGCTGCGCGGCACCGGTGTGGGCGCCGAGGCGTACCTGGTCGAGCAGGCCGTCCCCGGCCAGGTGAAGGTCCGGTGCGCCAACCCCTCCACCGCCACCCGCACGCTCCTCGTCGGCGAGTCGGTCTATCCGCGCAACCCCGGCGACCATGTCCAGAGCGTCACCCTCGCGCCCGGCGAGACCCAGACCGTGCCGATCCACCTCCCCGACCACGGCTGGTACGACGTCGTGGTCGTCGACCAGGAGGACCCGGCGTTCCTGCGCCGGATGACCGGCCGCCTGGCCGACGGCAGGCCCGGCGTCACCGACCCGGCGACCGGTACCGCCCCGGCGCTGGCCGCGACGATCACCCTGCCGGAGCCGCTGCCCTCCCTGGACACACCGTTCGCGCAGGGCAGTCCGGCCGATGTCGTCGTCACCGTGCGGAACCAGGCCGACGCCAAGCTCGACCGGCTCTCGGTCGCCCTGCTCGCCCCCTCCGGCTGGACGGTCGAACGGACCGCCGCGGCGCCGACGGTGGTTGCCGCCGGGGACTCGGCCGATGTGCGCTTCACCGTCACGCCCGCCCCGAACGCCACCGCAGGCAGCCTGGTGGTCGCCGCCCACGGCGACGGTAGCGGCCTGCTGAGGCTCGCCGACGCACGGGTCCGCTCCCGGGTCGCCCCGGCGATGAGCGTCTCGCTGACCGGTCCGGCGAGTTCGCCCGGCACCGACGGCACCGTGATCTCGCCGGGCAGGCCGGTCACCCTGACCGCCACCGTCACCAATGCCGGCGCCACCCCGCTTACCAACCTGGCCGCCACGCTGGCCCTCCCGACGGGCTGGACGGCCACCCCCAGGGGCGACGCGCCGACGGCCGTTCCGGCCCGCTCCTCCGCCCGACTGGAGTGGGACGTCGTCGCACCCGCCTCGGCGGCGCGCGTCTCCGGCAGCCTCAAGGCGACCGCCACGGCGAACCTGAGCGGCAGCGTCCAGCAGGCGACGGCGTCCCTGTCCGCCAAGACCGGGCCGGTCATGACCGGCTACCTGCTCGCGGAGGACTTCGAGTCCGTCGTCCCCGCGCTCGCCCCGGCGGCCGACCTCAGCCGGCCCGGCCTGCTCGGCTGGACCCGGACCACCCCCGAGGGCTGGACGGTCACCAACGCGCCGGCCATGCCACAGGGCACCCGGGAACTGCAGGGCTGGACCTTCCTGTCCAAGCAGTTCTGGTTCCCCGGAGGGCAGAACCGCCCCAACTTCAGCCGCTCTCTCGGCGTCGTCGCGGTCGCCGACCCCGACGACTGGGACGACACCGGCAGCCCGTCCGGCCGGGGCCGGTTCGACTCGACCCTGACCACTCCGGCGGTGGCCATCCCATCGGGCACCTCCACCCTCCACCTGGGCTTCGACTCCCACTACCGGCAGGAGAGCCCGCAGGAGGCCGAGGTCACCGTCCAGTTCGATACCGGCGACAAGGTCCAGCTGCTGCACTACAGCAGCGCCACCTCCGGAAACACCAACCAGGGCCGGGACCAGGAGAACCGGCTCGTCCGGCTCTCCTGCCCCGTCCCGGCTGGGGCCACGTCGGCGAAGGTCAACTTCCGGATCTTCGATGCTGGCAACAACTGGTACTGGGCGATCGACAACGTCCGCCTGGGCACCAGCCCGATCGTCGACGCCTGACCGGCCGGCGGCCTGACCGCCCCCGCGCGGGGACGCATGATCGTCCCCGCGCGGAGCCGCGGTGCAGGCCAGGAGGCGGGCCCGCCGTACCGGCCGGCCCGCCTCCTGGCCTGAGCGCCGGCGGCACCTGCTCGCCCAACGGTGTCGCCCTCGACATCGCCCCGGTCCGGCAATACGGTGCCGCAGTGGATCTCTTCTCACGCTCTTGGGCAGCGTTGCGCACGGCGGTCGCCGAACTCCCGGACGAGGACTTCGCACAGCCGTCCGGCTGTACCGGCTGGCTCGTGCGAGACCTGGTCTGCCACCTGATCATCGACGCTCAGGACGTCCTGATCACCCTCGTGACCCCCGCCGAAACGGAACCGACCCGGAACGCGGTGTCCTACTGGGACGTCGCCGAAACGCCGCCGACCGGCGACGACCCGCTCGACGCGCTGATCGTCCGGCTGGCCGCCGCGTACGAGGATCCGCGGCTGCTGAAGTTCCACCTCGACGACGTCGGCTCCGCCGCCGGGCGCGCCGCCGAACTCGCCGACCCGGCGGTCCGGGTCGGCACGCGTGGTGAGGTCCTCACCGTGGACGACTACCTGTCCGCTTACGTCCTGGAGTGGACGCTGCACCACCTCGACCTGATCGCGCATCTCCCGGGCGCGGCGGACCCTCCCGCCGAGGGGCTCGCCTGGTCACGCGAGCTGCTGGAAAAGATCGCCGGAGCCTCGTTCCCCGCGTCGTTCTCCGACCGGGATGCGCTGCTCGTCGGCACCGGACGCCGCGCGCCGACCGACGCGGAGAAGGTCGAACTGGGCGAGCTGGTCGCGAAGCTCCCGTTCATCCTCGGCTGAGCCGGCCTTCGGATGATCCCTCCCGCCGTAACTCGATCCAGAAAGGCCCGGGCACGAGTCGTCGCGCCGGGCCGCGGCTTGGCGGTCGAGGCGGTCTGGACGGCCAGGGCGTTGGCCGACACGACGATGGCTATGCCGAGCCACTCGTGCGGTTCCAGGACCTGGCCGAGGAGGGCGAGGCCGGCCAGCGCGGCCAGCACCGGGTGGATGCTCATGAACACGCCGAAGAAGCGGGCCGGCACGGTACGCAGCGCGACCAGGTCGGCGGCGTAGGGCACCACCGAGCTGAGGATGCCCGCACCGACGGCGTAGAGGATCGCGGTACCGGCCAGTCGTCCCTGCGCGAGCAGGATCGCCGCGACCGGCAGGTAGAGCAGCGCAGACACCAGGGTTGCCGCCGCCGGTGCCTGCAGCCCCGGCAGGCGGGCCCCGACGAGCCGGTTGAGCAGGATGTACGCCGCCCAACACGCCGCCGCGAGCAGGCCGAGCCCCACTCCGAGGTAGTCGCTGGCCGGACCCGGTAGGACCAGGACGTACACGCCGACGCAGGCGCCCGCCGCGCAGAGCAGGTCGAGCCGGGTTCGGGAACCGGCCAGGGCGACGGCGAGCGGGCCGAGGAACTCCAGGGTGACGGCCAGGCCGAGCCCGACCCGGTCGATCGCGGTGTAGAGACTGAGGTTCATCGTGGCGAAGACCAGCCCGAGCAGCAGGGTCGGCCACCATTGCGCCCAGGTGAAGCGGCGCAGGTTCGGGCGTACGGCCGGCAGTAGCACCGCCGCCGCGACGAACTGCCGCACGGCGACGACCCCGGCGGGCCCGAGGGTGGCGAACGCGTGCGCACCCAGGGCCGCCCCGACCTGGCTGCTCGCCGCACTTCCGGTCATCGTGGCGATCCCGCGCAGCAGCGGTCCACGGTCGGCTCCAGCCGGTTGACAGAGGCCCTGAGCAGCAACTTCACCTGCCGTCTTCACGGTCATGAAGGCAGTGTCGACCCGCACCGACTGATACGAGAAATGCACTAGCCGCCAGAGTTATACGCTTTGCGTATGGATGTGCAGCTGCGTCAGCTCCGTACCCTCGTCGCGGTGGTTGACGTCGGCACCTTCACCGACGCGGCAGCTGTCCTGGGCGTCTCTCAGGCGGCGGTCTCGCGTTCCGTCGGCGCCTTGGAGGCGGCGCTCGGCGCTCGCCTGCTCCAGCGCACGACCCGGCACGTCTCGCTCACCCCCACCGGCACCCGCGTCGTCGCCGCCGCCCGCCGGGTCCTTGACGAGGCCGCCCACCTGCAACGGATCGTCGAGGAGTCCCGCACCGAGCTGCGCGTCGGCTATGTCTGGGCGGCGCTGGGCAAACACACCAGACGACTGCAGAAGACGTGGGCCGCCGCCCACCCCCAGGTGCCGCTGGTGTTCGTCCAGTCCAACACCCCGACCGCCGGGCTCAGCGAAGGCACCGCCGACGTCGCCGTGATCCGCCGGCACCTGGCCGATCCCCGTTTCGACACGGCGCTACTCGGTGTGGAGGCCCGCTACGCCGCCGTCGCCACCGACAACCCGCTGGCCCGGCGACGATCGGTACGCACCGCCGACCTGGCCAGGTACACCGTCGCCATCGACAGCCGGACCGGCACCACCACAACCGCACTGTTCCCGCCAGGTGCCGAACCCACGACCATCCGCACCACCCACGGCGTCGACGAGTGGCTCACCCTCATCGCCGCCGGCCAGGCGGTCGGCATCACCTCCGAGGCCACCGCCAACCAGAACCCCAGACCCGGGGTGGTGTACCGCGCCGTCCGCGACGCCCAGCCGATACCGGTCTGGCTGGCATGGTGGAAGGACGACCCACCCGCCCACCTCACCGAACTCGTCAACCTGGCCTGCGAAACCTACCGGACGGGCCAACCCCGGCAGGACCGCCCCGCGTAGCGGAGCACGCCGCCGCCCTTGCCGAAGGGCCCAATTGGTGGAACATGCGTGGCACTGCCAAGTCTCCACCGACCCATCGGCGAGTGTGACCGAGACGGCCGAGCGGCCCGGAGCGAACACCTCCCGGACCCTGCCGGCGATCACTGAGCGGGCGATGTCCTCGAGCAGGGCGACGTCTTCAGGGCCGCCTTCCAGTTCCCATCGGCCGCCGTAGTCACCGACCCCGAGGATGAGTTCGTCGGAGAAGTCCGTCCATCCGAAGGCACGAGCATCGGGGTTACGTGGTGTGACGCCCACCGATATCCCGCCCTCGATGCTGTTGACCTCCACAGTCGCCACCCCTGCCAACTCCTGTGCCAACTGCCTCGCGATTTTCAGAGTTGGTGTCCGGGCGAGTTGATTGGGGTCGGGTTCGTCACGGCCGTGCTCCTCTGTCACGCGGTCAGTCTGCCAAGTCTCGGGGGTGAGGCGGACGCTGTGGTCCCGTTCCATGAGGCGGCGTTATCAGACGTGAATCAGGCCATTGGGGGGCCGCCCAATCCCACATCGGACACGTCATGTCCCGATCCGATCTTGTGCGATCCGCGTCACTGCGCTGAACGGCCTCCTGGTGAGGCCTCCAGCCGGCCCGCGTCATCGGGCGGCCCCGGGTCACGCCGGTTCGGGCTCCGTCGGATGCGCGGTCGGGTGGACCGGCGGGGGACCCAACAGCCGCATCGGTGGTGCCGCGGCGAGCGGGGGCGGATCGGCGCTGGGCACGGTGCGGGGCAGCAGCGCGGCGAGCCCGGCGCGGGTGGCCACCACGATCAGCCGGTCGGTGCGGACCAGTGGCCGGCGCTCCGGCAGGGCCCAGATCGTCTGACCGGCCCGCCCGGTCCGCATCGCGATGACCTGGACCGCGCCGGGCTGGGACAGGTCGCGGCAGTATCGGCCCTCGATGTCGGATCCGGCGCCCACCGGGAGGTCGGCCACCAGCAGCACCCGGCGGCCGACGGAGATGGTGTCGATGACCTGGCGGCCCATCATGGCGGCCGCGAACGCGGGCGCGGCGAGGTAGGACACGCTGCGCGACTGGTGGATGCCGAAGGTCCGCTGGACCCGCTGGGCGAAGCCGTCGTCGAACAGCCGGAGCACCACCCGCAGGGGCTCCACCGTCGTGTCCGGCGCGGTGTGGTGCGCCCGGTGCGCCGAGCGCCCGGTCAGGGCGGTCTCCAGGTTGGTCACGTCGTCGGAGGTCAGCACCACCAACGCCCGGCAGGTCTGCACCGAGGCGGCCCGCAGCGTCTCGGGGCGGGTCGCGTCCCCGACGATCACGGGCAGGCCCAGCTCTCGGGCGACCGCGACGCCCCGGGCTGACTCCGCCCGGTCGACCGCGACCACCTCGATGCCGAACGAGTGGAGTTCCTCGATCACCCGGGTGCCGATGTTGCCCAGGCCCACCACGATCACGTGGTCGTCGACCGGGTCGATGAGCCCGCCGGCGGCCACTGCCAGTCGGGCGTGCACCAGCGAGTCGACCATCAGGGCCGTGACCGTGGGTAGCAGGGCCACGCCGGCGACCACCAGCACGACCTCGGTCACCTTCGCCATCAGCGGGGCGGCCGGGTCGGCGTTGGCGCCGCCCAAGGTGGTGAGCAGGGTCAGATAGCCGGCCTCGGCCAGGTTCAGGCCGCGGGCGTACGCGAGCACGGCGCTGCCGACGGCGAACAGCGCGACCATCCCGGTGAGCGCCAGCCGCAGGCGGCGGCCGAAGACCAGCCCGGCGGCCCGCAGCAGGCGGGGACGCCGGCGGGCCGGTGGCGGCGGACGTCGGCCGTACGTCCGGACCAGGACCAGGTCGGCGGCTTCCTGGTCCGCCGGGAGGGCGACCGGCTCCGGCCCGGCCGTGTCGGCCAGGCCGCAGACGACGTCCGCAGCGGGGTCGAGGGCGGCGCGGCTCGCGATACGTACCAGATCGTCGTCGCGGAGCCGCAGGTAGGTCGGGGCGTCCTCGCCGAGGGCGGCGGCGACGAACGCCGGTGCGGCGATCTCTGATCCGGACAGCACTGCGCAGTCCCCGAGCATGGTGGCCACGCCCTCGCCGAGGACCGCGTTGAAGAGCCGAACGACCAGCCGTACCTCCGGTGCCAGCTCACGCACGATCATCGCGATGTCCACGTTGGTCACGTCGTCGTCGCCGACCAGCGCCACGGCAGCGGCATCACGCACTCCGGCGCGCTCCAGCACCTCGGCGGTCAGGCGGTGGGCCACGACGAGGTTTGGGCGCGGTCCCGCAGCTCCGGTCTCCGGCAGCCCGAACTCGGCGATGTCCGGCGCGTGGCTGTCAGTCAACGACGGCAGGACCACCGTGACAGGGACGCCGTAGCGGTCCATCAACTCGGTGACCAGCCGGCGGGCCAGTGCGCCGGCCCCGCAGACCACGAACCGCTGGCCCACCGGCTCCGGGCCGAACCCCTGCCTGGTGTCATCGGACACACCTGAATGGTAGTCAGCGACAGCTACGGCCGGCGTCTCGACCGGCCGGCGGCAGGCAGCAACGGCAGCGTCCACCCTGTCGATGTGACCGATCCGGTGTTCCAGGCGTCGAAGCAGTGGCCGGCATCCTCAACGTATCGGTGTCAGTGGTGAAGACTCCGAACGCCCGTGCACTGAACAGGCTGCGGGCACTGCTCGGCGAGGACTTCGTACGAACCTGACAGCCCGCGGCCAGCCTGGCCGTCCGCCTCGTGCCGATGCAGGGATAGCGACAGATGGAAATGTTTGGCAGGCTGATCTTCACCTTCGTGATCGCGTCATGTGGCGACACGTCCGACGTGAGGGAGCGCCGTGCGTACACCTTCCCGAATCCGATCACTCGCCGTCGCCGGTGCGGCGGTTCTGCTTGCCCTGATGGCTTCTCCTGCCGAGGCGCACGAGCCGTGGGACGACGGGTCCGTTCCACCACCCCCGCCCAGCAGCCCGGCCGACGGCTACAGCCGTAACATGCACCTGCTCTCCACCGACGCGCATACCGGTGGCGTCAACTCCGACCTCGCCTTCTCCGGCAGCCTCGTCTACGCCGGCCACTACGGCGGCTTCCGCATCATCGACGTCTCCGAGCCGGGCGCGCCGGTCGAGTTGGCCGACGTGCACTGCAACGGTCCCCAGGGCGACGTCTCGGTCTGGGGCAGTTTGCTGTTCCTGTCCGTGGACACCCCGCAGAGCACGCCAGGCTGCGAGGGGTCCCGTAACGTCACCGCGTCCACCCCCGGCGCCTGGGAAGGGATCCGTGTCTTCGACGTCAGCGACCCGACCGCGCCGCGGTTCCTGCAGGCGATCCGGACCGACTGCGGCTCGCACACCCACACCCTCGTGCCCCGGGAGGACGGCGGCACCTACATCTACGTCGCGTCGTACCCGCTGAGCGCCAGCAACATCGGGCCGGACTGCCAGGCCCCGTTCGAGCGGATCTCGGTGATCGACGTGCCGGGTGGCGACGCCGCCGCCGGCCTCGCCGCGAAGGTCGTCGCCGAGCCCACCGTCAAGGGGATCGACCTCATGTCCGGCGCGTCCGGCGACTTCTTCGCCTGCCACGACATCCAGGTCCTGACCCCGCGCAAGCTCGCCGCTGCGGCCTGCCTGTCCCAGGGGCAGCTCTGGGACATCAGCAACCCTCGGGAGCCCCGGGTGACCGCCAACATCGACACACCGGACGTGGACATCTGGCACAGCGCGGCGTTCACCCACGACGGGAAGTACGTCACCTTCGGCGACGAGTACTTCGGGCCCGCGCAGGAGCCGTACGGGGCGCTCTGGACCTACGCGGTCGACAACCCGAGCACGCCGTTGAGCCACCTGCGCATCCCGCGTGCCGAGCCGAACACGTACCACAACTTCAACTACGTGCCGGTCGCCGGGCGGAACATCCTGGTTTCCTCCGCTTACGGCTCGGGGACCTCGGTGGTCGACCTGACCGACCCGGGCAACCCGAAGGAGATCGGCTATTACGACATGCAGTCCAACCAGTGGTCGACGTACTGGTACAACGGCCTGATCGTCGCCAACGACATCTCCCGCGGTGTGGACGTGATCCGGTACAGCGGCCCGGAGACGGCCGGCGCCAAGAAGCTGCCGATGCTCAACCCGCAGACCCAGACGTTCCTGCTGCGCTGACACGCCTGTGAAGAAGTGGGCGGGCGCCAACGGTGCCCGCCCGCTTTGCGTCGTACTGTACAGCCGCGCCGGCGCCCGGTCGACGTATGCCCGGGGGAGCGGGTTGGACGCTTTGGCTGGTGACCCGACGATGGGTCAGGCGTTGGGGTGCAGTTCGGTGAGCAGCTTCTCGACTCGGGTTCGGATCTCGTCGCGGATCGGGCGGACTGCCTCGAGGCCCTTGCCGGCGGGGTCTTCGAGCTTCCAGTCCTCGTAACGCTTACCAGGAAAGACGGGACAGGCGTCGCCGCAGCCCATGGTGACGATGACGTCGGAGGACTCCGCGGTCTCGTACTCGAGGAACTTGGGGGTCTGGTCGGCGATGTCGATGCCGACCTCGCGCATGGCCTCGACGGCGGCCGGGTTGACGGCCTCGGCGGGGGCGGAGCCGGCGGAGCGGACCTCGACGGTGTCGCCGGCGAGGTGGCGCAGCCAGCCGGCGGCCATCTGGGAGCGGCCGGCGTTGTGGACGCAGACGAACAGGACGCTGGGCTTGTCGCTCATGGGGTGCCTTTCGGGCAGTACGGGTCGTGGGGCCGGTTGACCGGCGCGTTGTCGGGGTCGAGGGTCAGGTGGCGATCCGGGTTGCGGTTGCGGTCGACGGTGCGGTAGCGGCCGGGGTCGTGACGGCGGTTGACGAAGACGTGATCAGGCCGAGCCGTGTCGGCATCGCGCGGATGCGGTGTCATGAACGGCGACCGAGGGCGACGTCCTCGTCGGTGGGGACGACAACCTGGTCCGCGGCGCCGCCCGCGTCGGGGTAGAGAGCGGCGAGTAGGCCGACACCGACGGCGAGGCCGACGAGTTGGGCGAGGACGAACCCGGGTACCGAGGTGGCGGCGATGCCGGCGAAGGTGTCGGTGAAGGCGCGGCCGATGGTGACCGCCGGGTTGGCGAACGAGGTGGAAGAGGTGAACCAGTACGCCGCGCCGATGTACGCGCCGACCGCGGCGGGGGCGACGGCGGCGCGGCCGGAGCGGGCGAGGGCGAAGATCAGCAGGATCAGCCCGGCCGTGGCGACGACCTCACCGAGCCACAGGTGGCCCGCAGCGCGGTCCTTGTGGGAGAAGTCGACGGCGGCGAGGTCGAACATCAGGTTCGCCAGCACTGATCCGGCGATCGCGCCGAGGACCTGGGCCGCGACGTAGCCGCCCAGGTCCCGGGCGGGGAGGCCGGTGCCCGCGCGGCGGCCGAGGAACCAGTCGGCGGCGGACACGACCGGATTGAAATGGGCCCCGGAGACGGGGCCGAAGATCAGGATCAGGGCGCCGAGGGCGAAGGCGGTGGCGGTGGCGTTTTCCAGCAATTGGAGGCCGACGTCGCCGGGGGAGAGGGTGGTGGCCATGATGCCGGAGCCGACCACGGCGGTGACCAGCAGGGCGGTGCCGACGAACTCGGCCAGCAGGCGCCGCCGAAGTGTGATGGTCATCAGTCTGTTCTCTCTCCTGCTGATCAACAGCAGGTTGCCAGGTAGGAGTGCAAATCTGCCAGTGCGGCGAGGGCACCGTCAGAGGCGGCTTACCGCTGAGATGCGGCGGTCGGCTCGATCGACAGCAGGGCAGCGAGCTGGCGCAGGATCTGCGGGCGGGCGCGGTAGTAGACCCAGGTGCCCCGCCGTTCGGCGTCGACCAGGCCCGCCTCGCGCAGCGTCTTGAGGTGGTGGGAGATCGTCGGCCCGGTCAGGTCGAATGCCGGCGTCAGGTCGCACACGCACGCCTCGCCGTCTTCCGCGGAGGCGATCATCGACATCAGCTGCAGCCGGACCGGGTCGCCGAGTGCCTTGAACGCGGGCGCGAGTACCGCGGCCGCCTCGGCCGGGACCCGCCGCTGCGCCAGCGGGAGGCAGCACGGCGCCTCCGCGTTGAGGTCGACGACGGGGAGCGACGCCTGTTGCTTCGACATGCCTCTAGGTTGACATCTCTCTAATCAGCGTGCAAGCCTCTGATTCGACAAACGTCAAGACAGGTGTCCCGACGAAACGAGGACCAGCATGTTCGGCTCCACTCGCCGCCCACGGGCACTGCTGCCCGGTGCCCGGTGCCCGGTGCCCGGTGCCCGGTGCTGGTTCTGCGACTCCTGCGCCCAGGTATCCACCCCCGTGCAGCGGGCCGAGCGCTGCCGCGACCAGACCCCGCTAGACTTTCATCGCCAATCGGCGATAAACGATAGAAGGAGTGCTGGTGGACGACCTGCTCGACCGGGACACCGCCCAGACCTATGCCGCGTGGTTCCGGGCCCTCGCGGACCCGACCCGGGTGCAGATCGTCGAGTACCTCGCCCGGCACGCCCGGCCGATGAGCGTCGGCGAGATCGTCACCGCGGTCGGACTGGCGCAGTCCACTGTCTCCCAACACCTGAAGATCCTCACCGAGGTGCGGTTCGTGCTCGTCCAGCCCGTCGGCACCGCCCGTCACTACCGCATCAACGACGCCTGCCTCGGCTGCTTCCCGTCGGCCGCCGATGTGGTGATGGGCCGTCCGGCTCCGCAGCCGAAGGGAGGCTGCTGATGGCCGACGTCACTGTCCGCCCCATGACGGCGGACGACGCCGACCGGGTCCTTGCCATCTACCAGGCCGGCCTCGACGGCGGCAACGCCAGCTTCGAGACCACCGCGCCGACCTGGACGGCGTTCGACGCCGGCAAGCTGGCCGAACACCGGTTCGTTGCCATCGACGCAGACGATGCCGTCGTCGGCTGGGTCGCCGTCTCGCCCACCTCGACCCGCGCCGTCTACGCGGGCGTGGTCGAGCATTCCGTCTACATCGACCCCGCCGCCCAGGGGCGCGGCGCCGGCCGACTGCTCCTGGGCGCCCTGATCACGTCGACCGAGGCCGCCGGCATCTGGACCATCCAGTCCGGCGTCTTCCCCGAGAACGCCGCCAGCCTCGCCCTGCACCAGCGCGCCGGGTTCCGGGTCATCGGCACTCGCGAACGCGTCGGACGCCACCATGGCCACTGGCGCGACGTCATCCTCCTCGAACGCCGGAGCCCCACCATCACCTGACACTCGACCGCCGCCGTGGACCGGCAAGCCTACTGAACCACGCTGATTCGATGGACATCAACGCAAGGAGTTCTGTGATGAGCACCCTGGACCAGTTGCCGGTCGCCGTCATCGGCGCCGGCCCGGTCGGCCTCGCCGCCGCCGCCCACCTGCACGAGCGCGGCCTGCCCTTCACCGTCCTCGAAGCCGGCGACACCGCCGGCACGGCGGTGCAGCAGTGGGGCCACGTCCGCGTCTTCTCCCCGTGGCGGTACAACATCGACCCGGCCGCACGGCGCCTGCTCGACGACGCGGGCTGCGTCGCCCCCGACCTCGAGGCCCTGCCCACCGGCGCCGACCTCGTCGCCGACTACCTGCAGCCGCTCGCCGAGCTGCCGCAGCTCAAGCCCCGCATGCGCTACGGCGTCCGCGTGGACGCGATCAGCCGCCTCGGCTTCGACCGGCTCCGCACCGCCGGCCGCGAGCAGGCCCCGTTCCTGATCCGCCTCGCCGACGGTGAAGAACTGCTGGCCCGCGCGGTCATCGACGCCTCCGGCACCTGGGGCACCCCCAACGTCCTGGGCGCCTCCGGCCTCCCCGCCCGCGGTGAGAAGGACGCCACGGCGTACCTGGACCACGCCCTCCCCGACGTGCTCGGCGCGGACCGCGACCGGTTCGCCGGCCGCCACACCCTGGTCGTCGGCGCCGGCCACTCCGCCGCCAACAGCCTGCTCTCCCTCGCCGAACTCGCCGCCGCGACGCCGGGCACCGAGGTCACCTGGGCGATCCGCTCCGCCTCCCCGGCCCGCGCCTACGGCGGCGGCGACGCCCTCCCGGCGCGGGGGGCGCTCGGCTCGCGCCTGCGCTACCACGTCGAGGCCGGCCGCATCCGCCTGCTCACCGGCTTCTCCGTCCACGCGATCACCCCGGCCGGCGGGCGCGTCGCTGTCGTCGTCCGCCACGCCGACGGCACCGACGAGTCAACCACCGTCGACCGGATCGTCGCCGCCACCGGATTCCGACCCGACCACACCATCGCCGCCGAACTGCGCTTGGACCTCGACCCGATCATGGGTACCACCCGCGCCCTCGCCCCCCTGATCGACCCGAACGAGCACTCCTGCGGCACCGTCCCCCCGCACGGGGTCGACGAGCTTGCCCACCCCGAGCCCGGCTACTACGCCGTCGGCATGAAGAGCTACGGCCGGGCGCCCACCTTCCTCATGGCCACCGGCTACGAGCAGGTCCGCTCCGTCGTCGCCGCCCTCGCCGGCGACTGGGCCGCCGCCCGCGACATCCAGCTCGATTTGCCCGAGACCGGAGTCTGCAACAGCAACCCCGCCGACTCCTCCGGCACCGACAGCTGCTGCGGCACCAGCCCGGAGCCGGTCGGCAAGGGCCTCGCCATTGGCAGCTCCGGCGGCCTGCTGTCCGCACCGCTGAACCTGACCAGCCTCGACACCCCGACCAGCGGCCAGACCGGCGGCTGCTGCGCCAGCTGATGACCACCTCCACGATGACGCCCGCCGACCCCACCGTCGGCGGGCACCACCGGTGGCGCACGCGAAAGGACGCCACGAGGCGAGCGGCTGGGTCATCCTGCCCGTCCGCGACGACGCGCGTGGTGCTCGCTAGCGGCCCTCAGCGAGTCCTCTTCGTCGCCCGCTTGCGGGGTGGGGTCAACAGGTCGGCTATCGCCGCGATCGCGGACGGCACCACGCGGTAGTACGCCCAGACGCCGCGTTTCTCGCGTTCGAGCAGGCCGGCCTCGGTGAGGATCCGAAGGTGATGACTCACGGTCGGCTGGGAGAGTTCCAGCGGCGCGGTGAGGTCACTTACGGACGCCTCGCCCTCCGGGGCGGACTGGATCAGGCTGAGCAGCCGCAGTCGGGCCGGGTCGGCGAATGCCTTCAGCACTCCCGCGAGCCGCTCGGCATCGGCACGCTTGATCGGCTCGCCAGCCAGCGGCGAGATAGCAGGCATAGTAGTTTTGGCAGTTCCCACGTCTTCCATCGTTCCACGAACACCATCGATCCGCCGGTGGAACCGGTCCAGTACCCGATGGCGATCGCCGATGAGTCGCTTACCCCTTGGGTCACGACCTTGCGGGCGGCCTCAGGCTCTGGTGGGCTGCCCTTCCATGGCTGTGCCCTCGCCGACGAGAGTTCGCCAGAGCGCGAGTCGGGTTGTCGGTGACGGTACCGGTCCCGGACAAAGCGGAACCGGGCCGGGCTAGTGCTGGTTACGCTGTCGCAGGAGGTGAGCCATCATGTTGACAGACGCACCGGTGCAGGCGGCCATTCCAGCGGGCGACATGGAACGGGCCAAACGCTTCTATCGCGACACGCTGGGCCTGACGATTTCGCGGGAGGCCGAGGACGCCGTTCATTTCGAGTCCGGTGGCACGCAGTTCTTCATCTATCCCACCTCCAACGCCGGGCAGGCGCCCCACACGTTGGCGGCCTGGTTGGTCGCTGACCTCGACGCCGAAGTGGCGGACCTGCGAGGGCGGGGCGTGACGTTCGAGGAGTACGACATCCCTGGGCTCAAGACCGTCAACGGCATTGCAGAATTTCCGACGATGCGTGGCGCCTGGTTCAAGGACAGCGAAGGCAACATTCTCGCCGTGAGCCAGCCCCGCTAAGGGCCGCCGGGACGAGCCGGAGCAGGGGAAGCCCCGGCTGCACATCGACGTCAACGCCACCGACCGCGAGCAGGACGCCGAGCTCGAACGCCTCCTGAAGCTCGGGCGCGCCCGGCCGACGTCGGCCAGACCGGCGAGGAGTCCTGGCACGTTCTTGCCGACCCCGAGGGCAATGAGTTCTGCCTGCTCAAGGCCCGCCTCAACCCGCTCTGACGGCGCTGTGTCCACGGTTCTGGCCTAGACCTGGCGGCCGTAGGTGACGGTTTCCCGGACGAGCCGCGGCGCCTTCTCGGCAAGCTGCGGATCAGGCCGTGCTCCGAGCGCGTCGTTGATGGTGGAGAACGCCAGCCGGAACGCGATCCAGGTCGTCGCCTCGAAGATCTCCTGGTCGTTGAGGCCCGCGTGGCGTAAACGCTCCACGTGGGCCTCGGTTGTGGCATTCGGATCCTGGACGACCTGGCGGGACCAACCGGCGAGTGCGGCCTCCCGCTCGGACAGGTCACTGTCAACGCCTTGCAGCACCCTTGCGGCGGTCGCCTCGTCACTGAGTTCGGCCAGCCTGGAACCCCACGCCAGTGCACAGTAAGCGTCGCCGCGGGCAGCGGCGGTGGCAGCAACCATCACAGCTATTTCCCTCGCTGACAGGGCTGAGCCGGCCAGGAGATCGGCACGCAGGGCCTGGAAGGACGCCAGCACGTCAGGACGCCAGCACCAGACACGAGTGAGGTTGTTGACGTAGCCGTCGGAGGTGACATCGGCCTCGTAGGCGGCGGCCACCGCCGAACTCTTCGGCGGGTCAGTGAGGAACGCAGCCGGGCGGTTCATAGGGTTAGCGTGCTGCACTCAGCGACCACCCGAGGACCGATCAACGACAGCTCGGAAGTCACCTTCTTGTCCCACTGTCGCCGCAGCTGGTCAGGCGGGCTCGTAGTTGGTCATCGGTGGGCTCGACCAGGAAGCTGCCGTAAATCGGTGGCGGCCTCGTCGCCGGCACGGATGGCAGGCCGCATCCCCAGGGCGCCAGACGGCTCCGCGGGGATGCGGGCGTGCCTGCGGGTCAGTCCGCGATCTGGTAGCCGGCCCGCTGCACGGCGGCGCGGACCTCGGCGGTGTCCAGCGGGTTTTCGCTGAGGACGGTGATGGTGCCCGCGGCCACGTCGGCCTGCACATCGGTCACGCCCGTGATCCCGGAGACGTGCCCGGTCACCTTCTTGGCGCAGCCGCCGCAGGTCATGCCCGACACCTGATAGGTGCTCCGGGACGCCGCACCGGTGTCGGTGGCAGCAGGGCCGCTGTCGATCGTGACGGTGCCGCAGCCGCAGTTCGACTCATTGCCGCACATGTGGATCTCCTCCGTGTCGCAGACGATGCCGTGGCGGTGCGCCAGGCAGCCGCCCAAGCGATCGGGCCAGCTGCCCGTTGGCCGGCGCTCTGAACATACCCCTCCCTGGTATCCGTCTCAAGGCCTTGGCGGACTCTCATCCCCTGCAGCATGTGTAAGCCGGTACAACTTGACGGCCTATACGGGTGGGGGGTAGAAAAACTGCGCTACCGATACCCCCTAGGGGTAAGCGAAGGAGTAATCGCCATGTCATCTCCATCGAAGCGCTGGTGGGCCCTCGGACTCATCGCCCTCGCCCAGTTCATAGTCATCATGGACACCTCGATCATCGGCGTCGCACTACCACGCATCCAGGCGGATCTCGGCTTCTCACCCGAGAACCTGTCCTGGGTCTTCAACGCCTACGTCGTCGCGTTCGGCGGCCTGCTCCTGCTCGGCGGCCGACTGTCTGATCTGCTCGGCGCCCGACGCATGTTCGCCGCCGGCTGGCTCATCCTGCTCATCGGCTCCGCTGTGGCCGGCCTGGCCGACAGCGTGGTGGTCGAGCTCACCGCCCGTGCCGTACAAGGAGCCGGCGCGGCCCTCATCGCCCCATCCGCGCTCACCCTGCTGATGACGCTGTTCGGCGCCGAACCCAAGGAACTTACCCGCGCTCTCGCCCTCTACGGCGCCGCGGCCCCCGCCGGGGGCACCGCCGGCGTCTTCCTCGGCGGCGTCATCACGGAATACGTCAGCTGGCCCTGGGTCTTCCACATCAACATCCCGATCGCTGTGCTCGCGCTGCTGGCCACCCCGGCGCTGATGCCCGCTGGCGGCACGCGTAAGGGGTCGCTGGACGTCTTCGGCGCCTTGACGGTGACCGTGGGCCTCGGCGCGGCCGTCTACGGAATCGTCCGGGCCCCCGAGGTCGGCTGGGCCTCCGGGCAGACCTGGCTGGTCCTCGCCGGCGCCGTCGTCGCCCTGGGCGCGTTCGTCGCCATCCAGGCGGCGCGCCGCGAGCCGCTGGTGCGGCTGTCGATTTTCCGCGCCCCGAACCTCGCCGCCGCCAACGTCGCCCAACTGCTGCTCGGCGCGGCGTGGATCCCGATGTGGTTCTTCCTCAACCTCTACCTGCAGCACGTCCTCGGCTACAGCGCCTTCCCCAGCGGCGCCGCGCTGCTGCCGATGACGATCCTCATCATGGTCGGCATGATCGCGCTCGCCCCGCGGGCCATCGCCCGGTTCGGCGCGAAGCCCATGGTGGTCACCGGCCTCGCGGTTCTCGCCGTCGGGCTCGGCTGGCTCGCCCTGGTCCGCCCGGACGGCAGCTTCGCCGTGGACGTCCTGCCCGCTTCGCTGGTCGCGGCGCTGGGCATGTCCCTGGCGTTCATCCCGTCTCTCGGTACGGCGATCTCCAGCGCCCGGCCTGAGGAGGGTGGCCTCGCCTCGGGCATCGTCAACACCAGCTACCAGGTCGGCTCTGCCCTTGGCCTGGCGGCCATGACCGCGGTTGCCGCCTCCGCCGGAGCGGACCGGCTCGGCGACCTGCCCGCCCTGACCGACGGCTACTCCGCCGCCTTCGTCGGCGCCGGGATCATCGCCGCCGCAGGCGCAGTCACCGCTGGTCTCACGCTGCGCGCGGCGAATCGGCGGCGGACCGACGCCGCCGAGCCGGTGCCCGCGGGCTGACCCGTACGGGAATCACGGCCGGCATGGAACGCCGGTGGGTCAGACAGATCCTGGCTGGCCCACCGGCGTCAACCACGCGACCGGTCCCCGTATCTCCGAGGTCTTCGAGGTCCTCCGGCAACCCTGCTAACCCGATCCCTTGGCAAAGACAAGACTTGTCCACGGTGGTGAGTCCGGGATACGAAGGCGTCAAGCCACCAGCCACTGTGACTCACCTCCAACCGATCGCAAGGAGCATCGATGCGTAGAAGCCTCGCGGCGCTCGCCACGGCCGGTCTGCTCGCCACCGTCCTGACCGGCGCCCCGCCGGCCTCCGCCAGCCCGACACATCTGCCAGGCGGTCCATGCCTGCAGCCCAGCCAGAATGTGAGCCTGTCCAGCGTCGCCGGTTACGACGATGTCCGTCAGGTGCTCGATCGGATCGAGCGGACCAGCCGGGGACTGGTCCGGGTCGACTCGGCGGGGACCTCTGGCGAGGGGCGGGAGTTGCTGTACGCGACGGTCGGCAGCGGTCCGATGACCTTCTGGCTGCAGGCGCGGATCCACGGCAATGAGCTGCACAGCACCGAGGCGGTGCTCCAGATCCTCGATCACCTCGCCAGTGGATCCCCGGAGGCACGCCTGATCCGCGAGAAGCTCACCGTCGTGGTGATCCCGATGTACAACCCCGACGGCTCCGAGGCGAACATCCGGCAGAGCACGACCCCCAACCGCGTCGACCTCAACCGCGACTGGGAGAACTTCGCCCAGCCGGAGTCCGCCGCCTTCTGGCGGCTGTGGCGCCAGGTGGCCCCGCAGCTGGCGCTCGATCTGCACCACATGGGCCAGGCTCCCGTGGTCAACGGCACCGATCAGCTCAACCAGTTTCAGATCGGCGCCCGGTCCATCGACCCGTCACGGATGACGGCCGAGCAGTGGCTCACCAACCGCCAGATGGCCATGGTGAGCGTCGACGCACTCAGCCGCTACGGGCTCGCCAACGTCGCGCACTACCCGCTGATCGACATCACCAACGCCGTGCTCAGCCGCATGCTCATGGGCGGGACGGCTCCCGCGGGCGAGCAGCCCGTGGCGCAGACACCCACCCGGGGCGCCATCTTCTACGAGGTCCGCTCTGTCGGCCAGAAGAGCAACGGTCAGCTCGAAAACCTGTTCCGGATTCCGACCATGGCGGTTCTGAGGGCCGCCGCTGACGGGTCCTTGACGTCGTACGACGTCTCCCGGTACGCCAACCTGCCGTTCGCCAGCCAGGGGTCGTGCGGCCAGGTCTGACAACGCCGATGCCGCGGTGGGCCCAGGTCCGGCAGGGCCCACCGCAGGCGCGCCGGTCGCTCCGCACCCGTCGATCCTCGACGTGTTCCAACTGAGGCGGTGAGCTGTCGAGGGAAAGCCGCCTCAAATCCGCCTCGGCGGCTCCCGGTCCTCACGATGAACTCAGCCCAGCACGAGACGTGCAACTTACTGGCGGGCCCCAGTTCCTTGCGCCGACCTATACCTAGAGCTACTATGCATCATAGTCCTAGGGTGTGAGCTCGGGGAGGTCTCGTGAGGGTCACCAAGGATCTCGTCGCCGCCTCGGCGACACCGATGGTGCTGGGCATCCTCGCCGAGGGGGAGAGCTACGGCTACGCCATCCTCAAGCGGATCAACCAGCTGTCCGGTGGAGAGTTGGACTGGACCGAGGGACTGCTCTACCCGCTGCTGCACCGGCTTGAGCGCCTCGGGCACGTGGAGTCGAGCTGGCAGTCGGTCGCTGGGGAGCGGCGGCGCAAGTATTACCGCATCACCAACAGTGGCCTGGCTGAGCTTGCCGAGCAACGCCGCCAGTGGGACGCGGTCGTGGACGCGCTCAAGCAGGTCTGGCTCGGCCCCGGCGATTTCAGGCCGTTGACAGCGATCCCGCTGGAGGGCCAGGCATGACAGCGCCAGACGGCCAAGACGAACTGGAGGCGCAGTTCGCTCAGTGGCGTCAACACGTACAGCGCCGCTCCGAGCTGAAGCAGTCCGACGCCGAAGAGCTCGAAGACCACCTGCGGGGTTCCGTCGACGAGCTCATCGCCGTTGGCCTACGCGCCGACGAGGCGTTCCTCGTCGCGGTCAAACGCATGGGTGGCCTGGACGAGCTGTCCCGCGAGTTCGCCCGGGAGCATTCGGAACGGCTCTGGAAGCAACTGGTGCTGACCGGCGAGACCGGCGGTCCGGCGGCGGACACCGGGTCGCGGCGCGACCTCACCGCGATGGTCATCTGCGCGGCGGGCGCGGCAGCGTCGATCAAGGTGCCGGAACTGTTCGGGATGAGGTTCGACGAGGATGCCGCGTTCTATGGGCCCAACTTCAGCGTGCTCGCGCTGCCCTGGCTGGCGGCCTTCCTGGCCTGGCGTCGTCACGCCGGGAAGGCGCTGATCGGGATGCTGCTGGCGTTGTTCGCACTCGGCGCCGTGGCGGCCAACGCCTATCCGCTCGCGGAGGACTCCCAGTCGGTGGTCCTGACCAGCATCCATCTCCCCATCGCCCTGTGGATCGTGGTCGGTCTGGCCTATGTGGCCGACGATCTGCGATCATCGCGCCGCCGAATGGACTTCATCCGTTTCACCGGCGAATGGTTCGTCTACTTCGTCCTCATCGCCCTCGGCGGCGGCGTGCTGATGGCATTCATGGTCGGGACCTTCAAGGCCATCGGGATCTCCCCGGAAAACTTCATCTCGCAGTGGCTTCTTCCCTGCGGCGTCGTGGCCGCGGTGGTGGTGGCCGGGTGGCTCGTCGAGGCCAAGCAGAGTGTTGTCGAGAACATCGCCCCGGTGCTCACGCGGCTGTTCACCCCGCTCTTCACCGCCGCGCTGCTGGCCTTCCTCGTTGCCCTCGGCTGGACCACCGCCGGCATCAACGTCGAGCGGGAAGCGCTGATTCTGTTCGACCTCCTGCTGGTCGTGGTGCTGGGGTTGCTGCTCTACTCGATCTCAGCCCGCGATCCGCTCGCCCCGCCCGGCCTGTTCGACAAGCTGCAGTTCGCCCTCGTGGTCAGCGCGCTGGTCATCGATGTGCTGGTGCTGGTGGCGATCACCGGGCGCATCACCGAGTACGGCACCACACCCAACAAGGCGGCGGCGCTGGGGGAGAACGTCATCCTGCTGGCCAATCTCGTCTGGTCGGCGTGGCTGCTGCTGGGTTTCGTCCGCCGGCACACCCCGTTCGCGGCGCTCGAGCGCTGGCAGACCAGCTACCTACCGGTGTACGCCGCGTGGGCCTGGATCGTCGTCCTGGCCTTTCCCCCGTTGTTCAGCTACCTCTGACACCACCACGGCTCTCGGTCACCACCGCCATCCCACCGACTTCAGGCATCGCCCTCCGAGCAGCGGGTCGGTACGGGTCAATCGGGGGTTCGTGGTCAGTGGCCGCGGTAGAGGGCGTCGATGTCAGCGGCGCGATGCCGCTGCACCACCTCGCGTCTGATCTTCAAGGTCGGGGTGAGCTCACCGTTGGCCTCGGTGAAGTCGTCGGGCAGGATCCGGAAGGTCTTGATCGCCTCAGCGTGGGAGACCGACCGGTTCGCCTGGTCGATCGCGGTCTGAATCTCGCCGCGCAGGGCGGGGTCTTCGCGCAACTCCGCCACCGAGGCGCGTGGGTGACCATGCGCGTCGCGCCACCGGGACCACGCCTGCGGGTCGATGGTGACCAGGGCGGCGACATACGGCTTGCCGTTGCCGGTCAGCATGGACTGGCTGACCAGCGGGTGTGCGCGGACCCGGTCCTCGATCGGGTCGGGAGCAATGTTCTTTCCCTCAGCGGTCACCAAGATCTCCTTTGTGCGTCCGGTGATCCGCAGATAGCCGTCGTCGTCGAGGCTGCCGAGGTCGCCGGTGCGGAACCAGCCGTCGGCGGTGAACGTCTCGCTGGTCGCGGCCGGGTTGTTCCAGTAGCCATGGAACACGACGTCGCTGCGGACGAGGACCTCCCCGTCGTCGGCGATGGCCAGTTCCACGCCGGGCAGCGGCCGGCCGACGGTGCCGATCCGCATGCCCGAGGGCCGGTTCACCGCCAGCGCCGGGGACGTTTCCGTCAACCCGTACCCCTCCAGCGTGGTGAGGCCGGCACCACGGAAGAAGTGCCCGAGTCGCTCACCGAGGGGAGCCCCGCCGACGACGGCGAGACGGCACCGGCCGCCGAACGCGGCCCGCAGCTTCCGGTAGACCAGCAGGTCGAACAGACCTCGCCGCAGCCGGAGGCCGATCCCGGGGCCGGACGGCGTGTCGAGTGCCCGGCTGTACCCCACCGACACCCGGTCCGCGACGTCGAACAGCCACCCCCGATGCTGGTCGGCGGCCTTCTGCCGTGCCCCGTTGTACGCCTTCTCGAACACCCTCGGCACCGCCAGGACGAACGTCGGTTGATATCGGCGAAGCTGCTTCAGCACGTCGTGCGCGTTGGGGCTGGGCACCATCGTCGCCCGGGCCTGCACCATCGCCACCTGGACCAACCTGGCGAAAGCGTGCGCCAGCGGGAGGAAGAGGACTGTCGACGCCGTCTGGTTGAACAACTCCGGCAGCGCGGCGACCGCGTTGCCGACGTCGAGGTGGATGTTCCGGTGCGTCAACACGCAGCCCTTGGGTCGGCCCGTGGTCCCGCTGGTGTAGACGATCGTGGCCGGGTCCGCGCCCGACACCGCGGCCCGCCTGCGTTCGACCGCCTCGTCGTCAACGGCCCGGCCCTGCTCGGCCAGCTTGACCAGATCGCTGGAGTCGATCTGCCACACCTGGCGCAACTCCGGCAGCCCGTCACGTACGCCGGCCAGCAGCGCGGCGTGGTCGGCCGTCTCCAGCACGCACCCCACTGCGCCCGAGTCGGCGAGGATCCAGGCCAGCTGCTCCGCGCTCGACGTGTCGTACACCGGAACGGTCACCGCGCCGACCGTCCACACCGCGTAGTCGACCAGGGTCCACTCGTACCGGGTACGGCTCATCAGGCCCACCCGGCTCCCGGGCGTCACGCCGGCCGCGATCAGCCCGCGAGCCACGGCCAGCACGTCGTCGCGGAACTGCCGGCAGGTCACCACCGATGGATCACCGGACGAGCGCGGCCACGACCGGGCGTCCGGGTCAGGGCGCCGGAACTGCACCGCGTCCGGCTCCTGCCGCGCGTTGTCCCACACCACGTCGGCCAGCCCGACCGACTCCCCGCCCGTGATCCTCGGCTCCACTCTGACGTTGCGCCGCATCACGCCCCTCAGCTCTCCACCGATGCGATGTCGCTGCCCGCGCCGACCATCTGCTCTGCTTGCCCTTCCCCGGGCGGCTACCGGGCGATTGCCCGAGGCGTCCGGCGGCAAACGGCCCACGACATGATCCGCACGGCCGCCGTCAGCCGCCGGGACGGATTCGCCTCGGGCTGGGCCAGGCTGCCGGCCCCACGCGCGCCGACCAGCCACCGGGTGAACGACACCCGATACCGGCCGGGATTATCTCCAGCACCAGTGGGAAGCCCATGACATGGCCTCTCCGGACGATCGTGGCCGGGGAAGATCGGGCCGTCCCGCCGAGCGTCTCGGCCGGGCCCTGTGGCTGCCGGCCGTGCGCCACTTTCTCGCCACCCGCCAGTTGGTGGCCATCGCGCTGCTCTCCGTCCAGGCCGGGCTTGCCACGGCCGCCGCGTGGCTCATCGCCACACATTTCCTCGGCCGCGAGGCGCCGGTGTTCGCCCCTGTGGCCGCTCTCGCCACGATCGCCGCTGCCACCGGGCAACGCACCAGGCAGGCGGTGGAACTGCTCATCGGGGTGGGGCTGGGCATCACGGTGGCCGACGCCCTGCTCTATCTCGTCGGTAGCGGAGCGTGGCAGATCTCCGTTGTTGTCTCCAGTTCCATCGCGCTGAGCATGCTGGTCGCCGGCCGCAGCGGTGCCATGGTCAGTCAGGCGGGCGCGACCGCCACGCTGTTCGCCACACTCGCCGGGAATCAACGCAGTCTCGAGCTACCCCGCATCATCGACGCCGCTGTGGGCGCCTCGGTCGGCTTCCTCGCCGTGGCACTGCTCCTGCCCCTGGACCCGTTGCGGGCGGTCGACCGCGCCGCCAGACCGTTCTTCACCGACCTCGCCGCCGCTATCCACACCACCGCCCAGGCCCTGGCCACCGGCGACCGCAACCTTGCCATGCGCGCCCTGGGCAGCCTCAACACGATCGACACCGACAGCACGCGCCTCAACGAAGCCCTGCGAGCCGCTGACGAGGCCGTGACCATCGCCCCCTGGTGGCGCCATCGGCGCCACCGCTACCAGCAGTACCGGGCGGCCTCGGATCAACTCGACGCCTTCGCCATCGACATCCGAGTGCTGGCCCGCCGGGTCGCCACCCTGCTCGAATATCACGAACCTGTTCCGCCCCCGCTGCACCAGGCCGTGGACACCCTCGGCGACGCCCTGGCCCACCTTCATCGCGAGTGTGCCACCGCCAGGGCATCAGGACAGACCCGCCAAGCCGTCCTCGAAGCCGCACGCCTGGCCGGACACGCCAGCAGGCACCCAACCTACGCGTTCGGTGAGACTGTCGTCCTCCAGATCCGCAGCGCCGCCAGCGACCTGCTCCGTGCCACCGACCTCACCCCTGAAGAGGCCAACCACCTCGTCCGTAACGCCGCCACCGAGCCCGATACCAAGCGGTAGGCGGACAGAGCGGGCCAGCTGAAGCCCCGCGTCAGCGCTGGTCGATCATGACGTCGATGCTGTAGTCCTGCGCTCGGTAGCAGTGGTCGCCGTACTCCACCGGTGCGCCGACCGCGTCGAACGCGCTGCGCGTCATGGTGAGCACGGGCTCCGCGGGCCGTAGCTGGAGGTGGCGGCGCTCCACCGCGTCCGGCATGCGCGCGCCTATCGACTGGTGTGCGACGACGGGACGCACGCCGCGCTCCCGTAGCACGGCGTACAGGCCCGTTGCTTCAAGATCGTCCTTGTCGATGTCGGTGTACGGCGGTGGCAGCCAGTTGCGGAGGATGGCCAGTGGCCGACCACCGGCCAGCCGCAGGCGGACGATGGCGAGGAGTTCGGTATCGGCGGGCAGGTCGAGCATGCCGGCTATCTGCTCGTCCCGCTTCAGCTCGTGCTGCAGGAGGATGGTCTCGGGCTGGACGCCCTCGCGCTTGAGGTCGTCGTAGAGGCTGGTGAGTTCGGCGCGTCGATGCACCTTGCGGTTCGCGACCGTGGTGCCCAGCCCCCGCCGTCGTACGAGGAAGCCGCGGTTGACCAGCTCCAGGATGGCGCGCCGCACGGTCGGGCGGGACAGGCTGAGCCGCGTCGCGAGCGCGATCTCGTTCTCGAAGGGGTCGCCGGGTCGCAGCTGGCCCGTGGCGATGGCGTTGCTGAGCTGCTCCGCGAGCTGGTGGTAGAGCGGCACGGGAGAGGAGCGGTCGATCGTCACGCCAACTTGAATTGCCACGGCCGCACTCTACACCTGCCTTGACAGTAAGACAGCACGTAACTATGTCAGAACAAACTCTTGACAGAACTTTTACCCCCAGGCAGGCTCTCGGGCAACGTTGGCGGCCCGGCCAGGGGCCGCGTAGCGGGCCGGGGCATACCTCCATGCACGGGATGGGATACGGATGCGCATCGGGCGTGGCGTGACGGCGTACGACCTGGTGGCGATGGGCCGGACCGGGGTCGACATCTATCCGCTCGACCACGGCGTGGGGCTTGAGGACGTCAAGCGGTTCGAGAAGTTCCTGGGCGGCAGCGCGACGAACGTGGCGGTGGCCGCGGCCCGGCACGGGCGGCGGACCGCCCTCGTCACCCGTACCGGCCGCGACCCCTTCGGCCGGTACATCCACCGCGCGCTACGCGGGTTCGACGTGGATGACGCCTTTGTCACCGAGGTCGACGGCCCGCCGACGCCGGTCACCTTCTGCGAGATCTTTCCCCCGGATGACTTCCCGCTGTACTTCTACCGCTATCCGGTTGCCCCCGACCTGCTGATCGAAGCGGACGAGATCCCGCTCGACGCGATCCGCGACGCGGCCGTCTACTGGAGCACGGTCACCGGTCTGTCGCAGGACCCGTCCCGCTCGGCGCACTTCGCCGCCTGGCGGGCTCGCGGCCGGCGGGCGCACACCATCCTCGACCTCGACTACCGGCCGATGTTCTGGTCGAGCCCCGAGGAGGCCACCGCCCAGATGGGCGAAGCCCTGCGGCACGTCACGGTCGCGGTGGGCAACCGCGAGGAGTGCGAGATCGCGGTCGGTGAGACCGACCCGCAGCGCGCCGCCGACTCCTTGCTGGGCATGGGGGTCGAGTTGGCCATCGTCAAGCAGGGCCCCAAGGGCGTCCTCGCCGCGACCACCACCGAGCGCATCGAGGTGCCGCCCGTTCCCGTGGCGGTCGTCAACGGCCTCGGCGCCGGCGACGCCTTCGGCGGCGCCCTCGTCCACGGGCTGCTCAGCGGCTGGGACCTGCACCGCGTCCTGCGGTTCGCCAACGCGGCGGGGGCCATCGTCGCATCCCGGCTCGAATGCTCCAGCGCCATGCCGACAACAGCCGAGGTCGAGGTGCTCCTCGGCGACCGGGAAGAGGAGGTGGCACGATGATCACGACCTCGATACGACCGCGTATCCGTGAGCTGACCGAGGTCCGGGTGCGTGAGCCGGAGCGGATCGCCGCCGGGTGGGCCGCCCGCAGGCGCCGCGACCTGGTGGGCCCCGACGGCCAACTGCTCATCGTGGCCGCGGACCACCCCGCCCGCGGCGCCCTCGGCGTACGGGACAACCGCCAGGCCATGGCCTCCCGCAGCGAGTTGCTGGAACGCCTTGCCACCGCGCTGTCCCGCCCCGGTGCCGACGGGGTGCTCGGCACCCCCGACATCCTTGACGATCTGCTGCTGCTCGGCGCGCTCGACGACAAGATCGCCATCGGCTCGATGAATCGGGGCGGCCTGCAGGGCTCGGTCTTCGAGTTCGACGACCGCTTCACCGCCTACGACGTCGCGGAGATCGCCGCCCGAGGACTCGACGGGGGCAAGATGCTCACCCGGATCTGCCTCGATGATGCGGCGACACCGGCAACCCTGGAGGCGAGCGGCCGGGCGGTCACGGAACTGTCCGGGCGTGGCCTGATGGCGATGGTGGAGCCCTTCCTGTCCGTCCGCGTCGATGGCCGGGTCCGCAACCTGCTGGACCCTGAATCGGTCATCGCCTCGATCCACATCGGCTCAGCGCTCGGGGCGAGCAGCCAGCACACCTGGCTGAAGCTGCCGGTCGTCGACGACCTGGCCCGGGTCATGGACGCCACGACCCTGCCGGCTCTCCTGCTCGGCGGCGATCCGAGCGGCCGCCCCGACGAGACGTACGCCGCGTGGGGCGCGGCGCTCGACCTGCCCGCGGTACGCGGACTGGTCGTCGGGCGCGCGCTGCTCTTCCCACCGGACGGCGACGTGGCGGCGGCCGTCGACATCGCTGCGGGCCTCGTCCACCGGCAGCCCTCGTGAGCACGACCAGCCGCTGGGTCCACCGGTACGGCACGGCCGGAGAGGGCGACTTCCAGGTGGCGATCACGGACGCCCTGGACGGGTGGGAGCACACCAGCCTCCGAGTGGCCACGCTGCCGCCGGCCGGTCAGGTCGACCTCGCCACCGGCAACAGCGAGATCATCGTCGTTCCGCTGCGCGGCGGCCCGGACGTCGAGGTCGTCGACCACAACGGCGCACGGCACGACGTCGGGCTCACCGGCCGGGAGAGTGTCTTCACCGGCCCGACCGATGTGTGCTACGTACCCCGGGAGGCGCGTCTCACGGTGCGCAACCCGGGCCGCGCGCCGGCCGTGGTCGCGCTGGCGGGAGCGAGGGCGACGAAGCTCGCCGCACCGCTGCCGGTGTGGCACCTGGCCGCCGCCGACGTGCCCGTTGAACTCCGCGGCGCCGGCATGGCCTCGCGTGAGG
The DNA here is from genome assembly GCF_042870725.1 of Micromonospora sp. NPDC006431. Classification (NCBI taxonomy): domain Bacteria; kingdom Bacillati; phylum Actinomycetota; class Actinomycetes; order Micromonosporales; family Micromonosporaceae; genus Micromonospora; species Micromonospora sp. NPDC006431. The sequence goes on along the minus strand of NZ_JBIAHQ010000019.1, from coordinate 114,317 downwards.
TGCGCAACTTCGGCATCCCACAGGTGCTGGACGCCGACTCGATCATCGCGTGCGAGGTCGTCACACCGGCCGGCAACTGGAGCTCCTACCCGCCGCACAAGCACGACGAGCAGCGCGACGGTGTGGAGACCGAACTCGAAGAGATCTACTACTTCGAGGTCCGGACCGAGGCTGGCGGCACGCCGGTCGACGGCGCCGACCCGGTCGCCTACCAACGGGTCTACGGCATGCCGCAGCGTCCGATCGATGTCCTCGCCGAGGTCCGCTCCGGTGACGTGGTCCTCGTACCGCACGGCTGGCACGGCCCGGCGATGGCCCTGCCCGGCTACGACCTCTACTACCTCAACGTGATGGCCGGCCCCGGCGCCACCCGGGCCTGGCTGATCTGTGACGACCCGGCCCACGGGTGGGTGCGCCAGTCATGGGCTGGACAGGCCGTGGACCCAAGACTGCCGATGGGAGGGCCTCGATGACCGCGAGCGCCACGACGATTCGCCTGACCGTCGGCCAGGCCGTCGTACGTTACCTCGCCAACCAGTGGAGCGAGCGCGACGGCGTGCGCCAGAAGCTGTTCGCCGGCTGCCTCGGCATCTTCGGCCACGGCAACGTCGCGGGTCTGGGTCAGGCCCTGCTGCAGAACGAACTCGCCGGCGGCGCCGAACACCTGCCGTACGTGCTGGCCCGCAACGAGCAGGCGATGGTGCACCTGGCGGCCGCCTACGCCCGCCAGAAGGACCGCCTCCAGACCTGGGCCTGCACCGCGTCGATCGGCCCCGGCTCCACCAACATGCTCACCGGCACCGCACTGGCCACCGTCAACCGCCTGCCGGTGCTGTTGCTCCCGTCGGACACCTTCGCCACCCGGGTGTCCGAGCCGGTACTCCAGGAACTGGAGGTGCCCTACGGCGGCGACCTCACCGTCAACGACGCCTTCCGTCCGCTGTCCCGCTTCTTCGACCGGATCAACCGGCCCGAGCAGTTGCCCTCGGCCCTGCTGGGTGCCATGCGGGTGCTGACCGATCCGGTGGAAACCGGGGCGGTGACGATCGCGCTGCCGCAGGACGTGCAGGCCGAGGCGTACGACTGGCCGCTGGAACTGTTCGCCGAGCGGGTCTGGCGGGTGGCCCGGCCCCCGGCGGAGGCGGCCGACATCGCCGACGCCGCCGCGATCATCCGGTCGGCCCGCCAGCCGTTCATCGTCGCCGGCGGCGGGGTGCACTACTCCGGTGCCGAAGCGGCGCTGCGCGCGTTCTGCGAGGCGACCGGCATTCCGGTCGGCGAAAGCCAGGCCGGCAAGGGCTCACTGCCACACGGTCACCCACAGGCGATGGGCGCCGTCGGATCGACCGGCACCACCGCCGCCAACGCGCTCGCCCGCGACGCGGACGTCGTCATCGGGATCGGCACCCGCTACAGCGACTTCACCACCGCCTCGCGCACGGCCTTCCAGGACCCGGCCGTCCGCTTCGTCAACATCAATGTCGCCCGCTTCGACACCGGCAAGCACGCCGGTCTGTCGATCGTGGCCGACGCCCGGGAGGCGCTGACCGCGCTCGGCGCGGCCCTCGACGGGTACGCGGTGGCCCCCGAGCACCGGCAGCGGCAGGCCCGCCTGTGGCGGGACTGGGACGCACGGGTGGAGGCCACCTACCACCCCGGTCCGGAGGTCGTGGACACGCTCCCCGCCGGCGTGCTCACCCAGGGCATGGTGCTGGGCCGGGTCAACGAGCTGTCCGACCCCCGGGACGTGGTGGTGTGCGCCGCCGGCTCCATGCCCGGCGACCTGCACAAGCTTTGGCGGGTCCGGGACCGCAAGGCGTACCACGTCGAGTACGGCTACTCGTGCATGGGCTACGAGATCCCCGGCGGCATCGGGGTACGGCTGGCCGACCCCGACCGGGACGTTTTCATCCTGGTGGGCGACGGCTCGTACCTGATGATGCCGACCGAGCTGGTCACCGCGGTCCAGGAACGTGTCAAGGTCATCGTCGTCCTGGTCCAGAACCACGGCTTCCACTCCATCGGTTCGCTGTCGGAATCGCTCGGCTCGCAGCGGTTCGGCACCCGGTACCGATACCGCGACGACGCCACCGGCCGCCTCGACGGCGCAAAGCTGTCGGTCGACCTCGCCGCCAACGCCCGCAGCCTCGGCGCCACCGTCATCGAGGTGCGCAGCCCGGAGGAGCTCGACCGGGCGATCAAGGACGCCAGGGCGATCCCCGCCGACGGCGGACCCGTCGTCATCCACGTCGAGACCGACCCCACGGTCCACGCCCCCGACAGCGACTCCTGGTGGGACGTACCGGTCAGCCAGGTCAGCGAACTCGACAGCACCCGGCAGGCGTACCAGAGCTACGCCGCGCACAAGGCCACCCAGCGCCCCCACCTGGCGCCGACGGAGATGACCAAGCCGGCTGGGTCCGCAATCGGGCAATCAGGTCGGTCGGGCGGTGAGGGCCAAGCGTAGGCCGCGATAGAGCAGGCCGACGGCGAAGACGGCCAGTCCGGCGAGTACGGCGGTGATCGGCAGCGCGGCGACCAGGATCACGCAGCCGAGCGCGCCGAGCAGCTGCAGCGGGCGCGGAAATCGGCGCTGTTCCGGGGGCTGGGTCAAGGCCGAGATGTTGGCGATGAGGTAGTAGGTGAGCACGCCGAAGGACGAGAAGCCGATGACGTTGCGTAGGTCGGTCACGAGCACGAGAACTCCGACCGCGGCGGCAAGAGCGATCTCGGCGTGGTGCGGCACCCGGAACCGGGGATGTACGGCGGCCAGCCAACCCGGCAGATCGCGTTCGCGAGCCATGGCCAAGCTCGTACGTCCAACACCGGCGATCAGAGCCAGCAGTGAACCCAGCGCCGCCGCGGCGGCACCGATGCGTACGATCGGCGAGGCCCAACTCCAGCCGGCGGCCTGCACCGCGGTAGCCAGGGGTGCGGCAGATTGGGCGAGCCGGTCGGGGCCGAGCACCAGCAGCAGGCTGAGCGCCACCGTGAGGTAGACGGCCATGGTGATGGCCAGGGCGAGCACGATCGCACGGGGGATCGTGCGTCGTGGGTCACGGACCTCTTCACCCATGGTGGCGATGCGTGCGTAGCCGGCGAAGGCGAAGAACAGCAACCCGCCCGACTGCAGGATTCCGTACCATCCGCCGGACGGTCCCGCCCACCTCGACAGGTGGGACCCGGTGTCCGCCCCACCGGCTACGTTCAGTGCCACCGCCAAGGCCAGTACCGCCAGGACAATCGTGACCAGGACGCGGGTCAGTCGGGCGGTGCGGGTAACGCCCCGGTAGTTGACGGCCGCCAGGCCGATCACCGCGGCGAGGGCAACCGGCCGCTGCCATCCTTCGGGCGCGGCGTATTCGGCGAAGGTCAGGGCAATGGCAGCGCAGGAGGCTGTCTTGCCTACCACGAATCCCCACCCGGCGAGGAAGCCCCACCAGTCGCCCAGCCGCTCGCGCCCGTAGATGTAGGTCCCACCGGAGGTCGGGTACACCGCTGCCAACTGCGCGGAAGAGGTCCCATTGCAGTAGGCCACGACGGCCGCCAACGCCAGGCCGATCAGTAGGCCGCTGCCGGCCGCCTTCGCGGCGGGTGCGAAGGCGGCGAACACCCCGGCACCGATCATCGACCCCAGGCCGATGACCACCGCGTCAGAGGTGCCCAACCGGCGGGCCAGCGTCGTGGGGTGGCCTGGGCTGTCCGCCACCTGCAGTGCCTACCTCCCCGCGCGAATATTAGGTCAAACCGATTTGATGTATTCTGCTGACCATGGCGTCGTCGAGTCAAGCCACCCCGGCGTTCGTACGCCTGGCGGCCCATCCGCTGCGGTGGCGGCTGCTGACCGAACTCGCCGACAGCGACTACCGGGTCCGGGAACTGGCGACGCGGGTGGGTGAACCGCAGAACCTGGTCTCCTACCATCTGCGGCTACTGCGTGACGGCGGGCTGGTCACCGCCACCCGCAGCAGCTTCGACGGCCGCGACAGCTACTACCACCTGGACCTGGATCGCTGTACGGACGCGCTGGCCGAGACCGGCGCCGCGCTGCACCCCGCGCTGCACCGGGCGCAGGCACCCCGCACATCCCCAGCTGACCTGCAGCGCTCGCCCCGCGTCGGGGTGCTGTTCGTGTGCACCGGCAACAGCGCCCGCTCGCCGATAGCCGAGGCCCTGCTACGCCACCGCACCGGCGGCCGGGCCGAGTCGGTCAGCGCCGGCAGCCACCCCAAGTCCCGCCTTCATCCCAACGCCGCACGGGTGCTGCACGACCAGTTCGGTATTGACATCACCGGCCAGCGCCCCCGGCACTGGGACACGGTGACCGGTCGCCGGTTCGACTACGTGATCAGCCTGTGCGACAAGGCCCGCGAGGTCTGCCCGGACTTCCCGGACCATCCCCGGCGGGCGCACTGGAGCATCCCCGACCCCGCCGCGCCCGGCGGCACCGACCAGGCCGGCTACCTCGCCTTTCAGCACGCCGCAGCCGAGATCGACACCCGTATCAGGCACCTGCTGTCTGCCCTTGGCACCTACCGGCCTTGAAGGAGGATCAGCCGTGACCGCAGCCAACCAGTACGCCAGCGTCCGCTACGTCGTTGATGACGTCCAAGCGGCCATCGACTTCTACACCACCCATCTCGGCTTCACCCTGAACACCAGTGCCGCGCCCGCCTTCGCCGACGTGGTACGCGGACCGCTGCGACTGCTCCTGTCCGGGCCAGCCAGCTCCGGCGCCCGCGCCACCCCCGCCGACGCCACCGCCGCCGGACGTAACCGCATCCACCTGACCGTCGACGACCTGGACACCGAGATCGACCGACTGCGTGCCGCCGGCCTGCCATTCCGCAGCGACCTGGTCACCGGCCCCGGCGGACGTCAAATCCTGCTCACCGACCCCGCCGGCAACCTCATCGAACTGTTCCAACCCGCCCACCGCCCGGACGCACCCTGACCGCCTCATCGCCGCCGCGCAGTGGTCGATGTTCAGGCCGTGGCGGGCATCCACCCCTCGAGCAGCGTGGGGTCGGTGACGGCGGACTCGACCCGATGACGCTCCTCCATGGTCAGGCTGAGTTGCCGAAGCTTGACGCCCCACTCCGGTACCCGTTCCGGCTCCTCCAGTGCCGTCGACAGCTCGATGATGATGGCTAGCGCCACTCCCTGCTCGACGGCCGGTGCGCCGTCGCCGTGGCGGCGCAGTCCCGAGTTCAAGGCCCGGAAGGCGGCTCGATCATCGTTTTTGAACTCACGCAGGATCCGCACATTGTCCAGAACCCGGGCAAGTCCCTGGAGCTGCTTGGAGCCGCCGTACTCCAATTCCGTCGGCTCGTCCCGCTGGATGAAGATGATCGAGTTTCCCGACGGGTCCATGACGGTGAACCGTGAGGCACCGGGCCGGTATCGGGTTATCCGCGGTAGCCCCTTGGCAAGCACCTTCCCGTAGGTGCGGCGCATCGCATCGGTGAACGCCGCGTGGTAGGGCGCGACGCTATCGACCATTACCAGGCATCCGCCGGTGTTCTCCAGCGACGGGTCCACGTTGTTGGCGGCGCGCCCGTAGTGCAGCTCGAACCCCCGCCACCGGAACGCCAGGTACAGGTAGGGCTTCGACTGTTCGTAGGTCACGGCGAAGCCCAGGGCACTCCAGAAGGCCAGGGTTTCCTCCGGTGCCACACAGGGCAGCATCGGCACGACGGTCTCGTTGGGCTGGACACGCTCGTCAAGCATCGTCAGCACCTCTGTTCGACGGGCAGGCGCCGCAGCAGTCTGCCAAACCCGCGACGATCGTGCACATGCAATAAATCGACAATTGCCGCAAGGATTTGACATTGCTCTGCCGGCGGGCAGGCTCATACCACCGGCTTCGGGCGCCAATGGCGGGTCCTACCGCGGCTGCGCATGAGTGAGACGGTGCCGGCACGGTCCGCGGTATTCGACAGACTGGCCGCCCAGCAGCCACCGCGACGTCAGGCCGATGTTCGGCGGGAGATGCCTTTCCCGCCGAATCTGGCTACGTGTTCGACACGGTCGACGCGGCGCTGGCCACGGTCGCGGGAAGTCCATGGGTGCTGCTCGTCGTCGTCATTGTGGCAGCGGCGGATGCCCTCGTTCCGCTGGCCCCGAGCGAGAGCACGGTGATCGCTGTCGCCGTGGCGTCAGCCGCCAGCGGGCACCCACCGCTGGTCGCCGTCGTCGTCGCTGCGGCGCTCGGTGCGTACGGTGGTGACCGGCTGGCGTACGGCGTGGGCCGCTGGTGTGGGCCGGCGATGACTGCCCGCCTGCAGCGGCGCCGGCGAACTCGCGCCATGGCGGAGCTGGCACATCGCGTGATGCACCGGCGCGGTCGCACGCTTATCGTCTTCGGGCGCTACCTGCCCGGTGGGCGCTCGGCGACCGCTGTCACCGCCGGCCTGGTCGGGTACCCGTTGGGCCGGTTCCAACGGTTCACCGCGTTGGCGGTCACCATCTGGGCCGTCTGGGCGACGTTGCTGGGCTACGGCGGCGGCGCACTCTTCGGTAGTAACCCCACGCTGGGGCTCGCCCTCGCCTACACCGTGGCGGCTACGGTGGCCGTCGTCGCCGGCCTCGTCCGTCGCCTGGGCGGGTCCCTGGCGCCTGGCCGGTTAGGGCGTGTCCTGAGGACGGGTCGATCGACCGGCCGGGCCGGTGGCTCGGGGACCAGCAGGCCTGGGTAGCTTCCCTGTCATGAGTGAGGACACCTTCCGCTCGGTGGAGATCGAGCGCACCAGCGTCGGGCAGTACGTCGTGCGGAACGTCCGCGGTGGATCGATGTCGATGGGCACGGGCCAGGATGCCAGCTTCACGCCGGTGGAACTCCTGCTGGCGGCGATCGGCGGCTGCACCGCGATCGACGTGGACCTCATCACCAGCCGCCGCGCGGAGCCGGCTCAGTTCTCCGTTGCGGTCACCGGCGACAAGGTCCGGGACGAGGCCGGAGGCAACCGGATGCAGAACCTCACTGTCGAGTTCACCGTGACGTTCCCAGCTGGCGTGGAGGGCGACAAGGCACGCGAGGCGCTGCCCCGGTCGCTGCAGCAGTCGCACGACCGGCTCTGCACCGTCTCCCGTACCGTCGAACTCGGCACTCCCGTCTCGATCGTCGAGGCCGCCGGTCCCACCGGGGACTGAGGTCTCCGGGCCACGGCCGCCACCAGCCGGTCGAGGGCCCGTCGGTCATGTTCCGGGGTGATCGTCGCCGCTGTCGTGATCGCCATGACCGGCTGGCTCTACGCGGATCTCGTCGTCGCGGTGGCGGTCGGCGTGTTCATCCTCCCGCGTACCTGGCAACTCGCCCGCGCCGCGCTGCGTGTGCTGGTGCAGGCGGCCCCGCCGCACATCGACGTGGCGTCGGTCCGGGCGAACCTGATCGACGTGCCCGGGGTAGCCGACGTGCATGACCGGTCCGCCCCTCGCCAACGCGACACTGCGTGGTCGAAGCCCTGGCAGCCCTCGTCGCCCGGTCGCCGGTCCTGCCTCCAGCACGCAGATGCGGCACCTGACCCGCTATTGGCGGCCGAAGATGCCGACGGACTGGCGGGTTTTGCTTGGCAGGTGCCGGACGTTAGGGTGCCCGTGTGACGGCATTTCGGATCGGTGAGGCAGCCGAACTGCTCGGGGTCAGCCCGGACACGGTCCGTCGTTGGATCGACGCCGGACGGTTGAGCGCGACCCGGGATGACCACGGCCACCGGACGATCGACGGGGTTGAACTCGCCACGTTCGTCAGCGGTCAAGCCGGTGCAGCGGACGGTCGAGCCGACGCGTCGTCGGCGCGGAATCGGCTGCGGGGCATCGTCACCGCGGTGGTGAAGGACACGGTCATGGCGCAGGTAGACATCCAGGCCGGGCCGTTCCGGCTGGTGTCGCTGATGAGTCGCGAGGCCGTCGATCAGCTGGACCTGCAGGTCGGTTCGGTTGCGGTCGCAGTGATCAAGTCGACCACGGTGGTGGTGGAGAGATCCACCCCGGCCATGGCGAACAAGGGGAGGGCCGCCACGTGACATCGCATCGCATGCGCACCCTGCTGACCGCAGTGGCGGTGTCTGCGCTGGTCGCGGTGACCGGCTGCGGCGGCAACGACACGACTGGTGCACAGACCGACACGAGCGCCAGCGCGGGTGTCACCGGCACGGTGAACGTGTTCGCCGCGGCGTCCCTGACCGAGACGTTCACCAAACTCGGCAAAGACTTCGAGGCCGCACACCCCGGCACCACGGTGAAGTTCAACTTCGCCGGCAGTTCCGCGCTCGCAACGCAGATCAACCAGGGCGCGCCGGCGGACGTGTTCGCGTCCGCGGCGCCGACGAACATGAAGACGGTGACCGACGCCGGCAACGCCGACGGCACCCCGGCCACGTTCGTGAGGAACCAGCTCGTCATCGCCGTGCCAGAGGGCAACCCGAAGGGCGTCAAGGGCTTGGCCGACCTGACCAGGCCCGGGGTGCAGGTCGCCCTGTGCGCCGAGCAGGTTCCCTGCGGCGCCGCAGCGAAGAAGGCGCTCGACACCAGCGGGGTCAAGCTCACCCCGGTCACCCTGGAGCAGGACGTCAAGGCCGCGTTGTCGAAGGTGAAGCTCGGCGAGGTCGACGCCGCCCTGGTGTACCGCACCGACGCCAAGGCCGCCGCGGCCGACGTCGAGGGCATCGAGTTCCCCGAATCGGCGGGAGCGGTCAACGACTACCCGATCGTCGCGCTAAAGGGGGCCAGGAACGCGGCCGGCGCGAAGGCGTTCGTCGCCTACGTGCTGTCCGACCCGGGGAAGGCGGTGCTGACCGAGGCCGGGTTCCAAGCCCCGTGACCGGCACCGACGCCGTCGTGGCGGGCCGGCCCGAGAGCACGCCGTCCCGCCGCGGCACCCCGGGCCGGCAGGTGCCCGCCGCACTGCTGCTGCCCGCCGTACTCGGGCTGATGTTCCTTGTGCTCCCGCTTGCTGGGCTGCTGATCCGGGCGCCGTGGGCAACGCTGCCGCAGCGACTGGCCACACCCGGCGTGCTCACGGCCCTGCGGCTGTCCCTGCAGTGCGCCACCCTGGCGACGCTGCTGTGCCTCGCCCTCGGCATCCCGCTCGCGTGGCTCCTCGCCCGGGTCGATTTCCCCGGCCGACGGCTGGTCCGTGCGCTGGTCACCGTCCCGCTGGTGCTGCCGCCGGTCGTCGGTGGAGTGGCGCTGCTGCTGGTCTTCGGCCGCCGCGGCCTATTCGGCGGCTGGCTCGACAGCACGTTCGGCATCACGCTGCCGTTCACCACGACCGGCGTTGTGCTGGCCGAGGCATTCGTGGCGATGCCGTTCCTGATCATCGCCGTCGAGGGCGCGCTGCGCGGGGCCGACCGCCGGTACGAGGAGGCCGCCGCGACGCTCGGCGCCGGCCGGTGGACGACGTTCACCCACGTGACGCTGCCGCTGGTCGCGCCCGGGATCGCCGCCGGGGCCGTGCTCTGCTGGGCCCGCGCACTGGGTGAATTCGGTGCGACCATCACCTTCGCCGGCAACTATCCCGGCACCACGCAGACCATGCCACTGGCCGTGTACCTGGCCCTGGAGACCGACCTGGACGCCGCCATCGTGCTCAGCCTCATCCTGCTCACCGTCTCCGTGGCCATCCTCGCCGGGCTGCGCGACCGCTGGATCAGCAGCACATGACCACCGTTCCCGAACCCGTCACGGCGGCCCGGGCGCCGGTCGACGGCCCGATGCTCGACGCGCACCTGGTCGTCGACCGGGGCACGTTCCGCCTCGAGGTCGCGCTGCGCATCGCCGCCGGGGAGGTCGTGGCGCTGCTCGGCCCCAACGGCGCGGGCAAGACGACCGCCCTGCGCGCCCTCGCCGGCCTGCAACCGCTCACCGACGGCCACCTGGCGCTCTCCGGCGGCGACCTGGACCGCCCCGAGCGCCGGGTGTGGACGCCGCCCGAGGACCGCCCGATCGGCGTGGTGTTCCAGGACTACCTGCTCTTCCCGCACCTGACCGCCGTGGACAACGTCGCGTTCGGACTCCGCCGACGCGGCTTGGACCGCCGTGCGGCGCGTGCCCGGGCCGAGTCGTGGCTGGCCCGGGTCGGGCTTGCCGACCACGGCCGCCGCAAACCCCGGCAGCTGTCCGGTGGGCAGGCGCAACGGGTTGCGCTCGCCCGCGCCCTCGCCGTCGACCCGACCCTGCTGCTGCTCGACGAGCCCCTCGCCGCGCTCGACGCCCGTACCCGCCTGGACACCCGCGCCGAGCTGCACCGCCACCTCACCGCCCACCCCGGAGCGACGCTGCTGGTCACCCACGACCCGCTCGACGCGCTCGTGCTTGCCGACCGGCTGGTCATCGTCGAGGACGGCCGGGTCGTGCAGGAGGGCGACGCCGCCGCGGTCACCGCCCGGCCCCGCACCGACTACGTCGCCCGCCTGGTCGGGCTCAACCTGTACCGCGGACGGGCCGACGGCCACACCGTCCACCTCGCCGACGGGTTCACGCTCGCCTGTGCCGACCGGCTCGACGGCGACGCCTTCGTGGTCTTCCCGCCCGCGGCCGTCGCGCTGCACCCCCAGCGGCCCGACGGCAGCGCCCGCAACACCTGGCCGGCCACGATCACCGGGATCCAGCGCCACGGCGACAACCTTCGCGTCCAACTCGCCGGACCGATCACGGCCGCCGCCGACGTCACCCCGGCCGCCGCCGCCCACCTGCGGCTCACGCCGGGCCAGCAGGTGTGGGCCGCGGTCAAGGCCACCGAAACCCAGGCGTACCCAGCCTGACCTGCACACCGCAGGACACTCGTGACCGCCGCCCCCCCAACGAGCCCGGCGACCGGTACGTGGTCGCCGTCGAACCGTCCGCCGCCATGCGCGCCCGCCGGGGCGCAGCCAGTGGGGCAACGGGTTCGGTCGGAACGCTCTCCTGCACGACATGAGCGTGGGAGAGTCGGCGCAGAGCCTCACCCGAAGGAGGAGGAGTGCCGAGCCGTTGGCGCTGGTTGGCACTGCTCGGGGTCGCCGCCATCTTTCCGCTGGCCGAGTCCCTCGTGCTCGTGTTGATCGGGTTCCGGCAGGCGGAGGGATTGATCGGGCAGAGTTCGGCGGTCTGGCCGTACGACTCCTACCACGATATGCGCTGGCTGCTGGTCTACCACAATTCCTGGTGGGTGTTCGGGCTCGGCCTGGTGGGGGCGATCGTGCTGCGCGGGGCGCTGTCCGCGGTGCTGGTCGGCCTGTCCTGGCCGGCCGGGAAGCGCCGGCCATTACGGCGGACCCTGCTGCTGCGCAATCTCGGCGTGGCGGCGTTGACGGCCGCCATCGTCGCGCCGTTCGCTGCGCTCGCGGTGGCCGCGTCGGTGGTGTCCCTGTCCTGGGTTCTGTTCGTCTCGCTGATCCCCATGGTGATATTGGCCCCGTTCCTGCAGCGGATGTCGGTGGGTGCGGGCTGGTGGCGTGGCCTGCCGACGATGGAACTGTTCGGCTGGTCGTCGCTGAACTTCGTGGTCATCACCGTGGCCGGTGGCCTGGTGTGGAGCGCCGCCGAGACGTGGACGCCGATCGTCGCCGTGGCCGTCGGGATGGTCAACGGCCTGCTGTGGAACAGGACCGTGCGGGCGGCCGTGCTGCCCTCCCACGTGCGATTGCGGCAGGTGCCGGTGGTACCGATCGTCGTGGTGCTGGTGCTGGCCATCCCGCCGGTGGCGCAGGCGCTCACCCAGCGCCACCCCGAGACGACCAGCTTCTCGCCACCGATCTTCAACCGGCGGCTACCCCAGCGGGTGCCCCACGCGGTGATCCTGCTGGCCGGACACAATTCCGCGTACGACGGCCGGCCCGCCGCGGATCCGAACGTGGAGCGTTTCTCGTATGACGGCCTGGACTCGGGTGGCCGTCCGCTGGCATACCGCTCGACCGCCACCCACCGGTCCTTGGAGTCCAGCGCGCAGTTGCTCGCCGCGCAGGTCGAGGCGGTACACCGGCGCACCGGTCGGCCGATCGCCCTGGTCGGGGAGAGCGAAGGCGCGATGGTGGCCCGCACCTACCTACGAAACCCGAAGCCACCAGTGGCGGCGCTGGTGATGCTCAGCCCGCTGGTCCGCACCGGCCGCGCGTACTACCCGCCACCGACCGCCGACTCCGGCTACGGCGTGGCCACCGGCTGGCTGCTACGGGCCATGTACACACTGGCGAGCGTGGGCTCCGCAACCGGCGACCACCCGGATGAGCCGTTCATCCGCTCGCTGCTGGAAGACGGGCCCTTCTACCGCTTCCAGACCATGTGCCCAATTCCGGGCGTCCGGGTGATCGCCTTCCTGCCCACGGTCAGCGCTGCCGAGGCGCCACCGGGTCTGTACACCAGGATCCCGGTGGTCGAGTTGCCGTCCCTTCACGTGGAGTTGCTTGGCCAGGGGATGGTCGACGCACAGTTGATCGACTTTCTCGCCGGAAAGAACCTGAGCCGCGTCCGCAGCGAGTACGTACTGATACAGGCGCTGGCGGCAGCCTGGCAAGCACCCCTCCTGACGGTGGACGCGAACCCCGTATGGCGGCCCAAAGCGCCGCCCGGGCCATCGTTCTCGCCGGTCCGGATCTGCGGTCCGGTCCGGTGAAGAACACGCCCTGGCGTCTGTCACCTGCGAGCGGCGTGGGTGCAACTGGGCGTTGTCGCCCTGTTGACGCCGCGAGGTCTCCGGTGCCCGGTCCGCCAATCAAGAAGACCGGTGGACCGGGGACCTCACGACCACGGTTCTGCCACCGACGGAGCTGCAACCGGCTCGGTGTTGGCCGGGTTGGCCGGGCGGAGCCGGTCTGGGGACCTCGGCTCAGCCGAGGGTGGTGGTGTCGATGACGAATCGGTAGCGGACGGACTATGGACAAATCCGCGAGTTCTCGCGGCGAGGCAAGATCGCCCCGGTACGGGCGGGCCGGGCAACCGCGCCAGAACATCACTCCGTGAAAGCGGTTTGTGCGCCGGCGTCCGCTTGCTGTGAGGCGGCCCAGGACGCGAGCAGGCGCAGCGCGTCCTCGGATGGGGAGCCGGGCTCCGCGGTGAAGATGGTGAGAGTGAGGCCGGGCTCGGCGACCATCTCCAACCCTTCGTAGGCGAGGGTCAGGTCCCCGACGATGGGATGGCGGAAATACTTGGCGCCGGTGCCGTGGTGCCGGACGTTGTGGGCTCCCCAGCGCTTCCGGAACTCGTCGCTGCAGGTGGAGAGTTCGCCCACGAGGTCGTGAAGATCCTTGTCGTGCGGGTCGCGGCCGGCTTCGGTGCGCAGGATGGCGACGCAGATGTCGGCGGCGACGTTCCAATCCGGGTAGAAGCGGTGCGCTTTCTCGTCGAGGAAGGTGAACCGTGCGAGGTTGGCGGGCCGTTGCGGATCGCCGTACACGTCGACGTAGAACGCGCGGGCGAGCCGGTTCGCGGCGAGCAGGTCCATGCGGCCGTTACGGACGAACGCGGGACCTTGGGTGACGGCGTCGAGGGCCCATTGCAGGCTGGGGCGTGGGGACCACTGCCGTGCCGGCCGGCGCCGGGGCCGCATGAGGGCACTGCTGCCGTCCGCGGCTCGGGCGAGGTCGAGCAGGTGGGCCCGCTCCGCGTCGTCGAGCTGGAGCGCCCGTGCGATGGCGTTCAGCACACCAGGCGATACTCCGGCGAGCGAGCCCCGTTCGAGCTTCGAGTAGTACTCGATGCTCACCCCGGCCAGCGACGCGACTTCGCTGCGGCGTAGTCCCGGAACCCGCCGGTTGGGGCCGGCGGGCAGACCGGCCTGCTCCGGGCTGATCTTGGCGCGTCGCGAGACGAGGAACTCGCGGACCTCTGAGCGGTTGTCCACGTCTCGACCGTACGTGTCACGGCTGGCCGGCGGGGTGCCCTGTCAGTACACCTTCCAGGAGAAACTCCCTGAGCGGGCGCTGCCGGGGTTTGCTGGGTGGCGATGAACGCAACCACCGGCCGCGCCCAGGGGGAGTGACTGTCGTCGTCCTCGGCGGGGTCGTACGCCCGGCTCCCGGCATCATCGCGGCCTGCTCGGGTAGGACGCGGAAGCTGGCAGGTCGGGTCGCGGCCGGTCCTTTGGGAGGAAGAACCTATGCGTGGTGTCGTCATGCACGCCCCCGGCGACGTCCGGGTGGAAACGCGGGAGGATCCCCGGATCCTGCTCCCGACCGACGCGATCATTCGGCTGTCCGCGACCTGTGTCTGCGGTTCGGACCTGTGGCCGTATCGGGGCGTTGAAGTGTCGAAGGGGCCGTCGCCGATGGGGCACGAGTACGTCGGCGTCGTCCAGGAGGTCGGCAGCGAGGTCAAGAACATCAAGCCGGGCCAGTTCGTGGTCGGCTCCTTCTTCGCCTCCGACAACACCTGTCCGATCTGCCGGGCCGGCTACCAGAGTTCATGCATCCACCGAGAGCCGGTGGGCGGACTCGGCGCCCAGGCCGAGTACCTGCGTGTCCCGCTGGCGGACGGCACCCTGGTCGCCACGCCCGACACTCCCTCGGACGACCTGATTCCGGGCCTCCTCGCCGCCTCCGACGTGCTCGGCACGGGCTGGTTCGGCGCCGTCGCCGCAGAGGTCGGCCCGGGCAGGACCGTCGCAGTGGTCGGCGACGGGGCTGTCGGTCTGCTCGCCGTGCTGGCGGCCAAGCACTTCGGCGCGGAACGCATCATCGCGATGAGCCGGCACGAGCCTCGCCAGCGGCTCGCGGCACACTACGGCGCGACCCATGTCGTCACCGAGCGCGGCGATGAGGGCGTGGCGCGGATCAAGGAACTGACCGACGGGCTCGGGGCGCACTCGGTCATCGAGGCGGTCGGCACGCAGGAGTCGATGATGCAGGCCATCCGTTCCACCCGTGCCGGCGGTCACGTCGGGTACGTCGGAGTGGCCCACGACGTCCAGCTGCCCGGCGACGAGCTGTTCTTCTCCCACGTGCACCTGCACGGCGGCCCCGCCCCGGTACGCCGGTTCCTGCCCGAGCTGATCGCCCTGATCTGGAACCGGGAGATCGATCCCGGCAAGGTCTTCGACCTCACCCTGCCCCTTGAGCAGGCCGCCGAGGGGTACCAGGCCATGGACGAGCGTCGCGCCATCAAGGTCCTCCTCAACCCGTGACGACCTGCGCCGCCCCGGAGAGGGTGGCCACCGTGGCAGCGACAAGCCGCTGCATCCATTGGGCTGCCGGCAGCCCGCGTGACCACCAGCCGGCGGCCGCGCCGTCCCGCGGCCGCCGCCTCACCCACCGACCAACAGGAGGAGTACGGACATGTCCGAGACCACTCAGCAGAGCCCCGCTCGGAAGATGCTCGGAGACTTCGCGCCCAAGCTCGTCTCGCTCACCGACGACGTGCTCTTCGCCGACGTCTGGGAACGCGCCGACCTCGCGCCCCGCGACCGCAGCCTGATCACCATCGCGGCCCTGGTCGCGGGTGGCAACGGCGAACAGTTGCCGTTCCACCTCAACCTCGGCAAGCAGAACGGCCTCACGCAGGCCGAGATCGTCGAGGCCATCACCCACCTGGCGTTCTACACCGGGTGGCCGCAGGCCATGTCCGCCATCTTGGTGGCCAAGCAGACCTTCGAGGGCTGACCGGAGTGCCAGCCGGCTCACCTTCACCCGTACATCAGGTGCAGCGTCATTCCGGCGTCGGCGTGTGCCAGGTTGTGGCAGTGGTTGGCCCACATTCCGGGGTTGTCGGCTGGGAACGCCACCTCCCAGACGTCGCCGGGCCGTACGTCGAACGAGTCCAGCCACAGGGGACTCCCGGTCGCCGGCTCTCCGTTGCGGGACAGCACCAGGACGTGATGGCCGTGCAGATGCCACGGGTGCACCACCAGTGACCGGTTCACGATCGTGAACTTGACGATGTCGCCGGGGCGTACGACCTGGGGCGGGATGTCCGGACCGGCCGCGCCGTTGACGGTGTGGGCGTACCGCGGAAGTAGTCCGTGCAGGTCGAGGCCGCGGTCGAGGACCAGGGTGAACTCCTTGTCGAACCGGGACCACGGCACCGGGGAACCGGCGCCGTAGGTGAGCGGATCCAGCACCGGCCACGCGCCGGTCGCCGCGGACACCGGCCCGGTCGAGTAGACCGCCCGTCCGTCGACGAACAGCGCCACCGGCGTGGCGGGCGCGGTGAACACCAGGTCGTACCGTCCTCCGGCCGGGATCAGCACGGCGGTGTCCACGAGCGGGGTCGGGCCCTGCAGGTCGGATCCGTCGATCGCGGCGACCCGAAACGGGGTTCCGGCCAGGGCGTAGTGGTGCGCCGTGCTGTCGGTGTTGATCAGCCGCAGCCGTACGGGCGTCCCCGCCTCGACCGGTTCCGTTCGCGGTGCGGGCAGCGGAAGGCCGGAGAGGGTGTGCACCGGCACCGTGACGTCGACGCCGGTCGCCGGCACCGGGCGCACCACCAGGACCCCGTAGAGCCCCATCCGCACGCCGACGTCGGACACCGAGTGCGTGTGGTACCAGTACGTCCCGGCCTGGTCGGCGCGGAATCGGTAGGCGAACTCCTGTCCGGGCAGCACCGCCGCCTGCGTCACGCCGGGCACCCCGTCCTGGCTGTTCGGCACGTCGTAGCCGTGCCAGTGCAGCGTGACGCCCCGCGCGATGTCTCGGTTGCGGAGCGTCACCTCCAGGATATCGCCGACGGTGGCGGCCAACTCCGGCCCGGGGACCTGCCCGTTGAACGTCCACGCCGCGACGTCACGGCCGCTCACGCTCACCGTGGCGGTCCTGGCCGTCAGGGTGAACCGCCTGGTCGGTTCGCCCACGGTCCGCGCATCTCCATGTTGGTGATCATGTGGTACGGCGGGAGCAGCTCCCGGTGCGGCGGCCAGCCCGGTTCCGGTCACCAGCGCCGCGACCGCCACCGCCACGGCCGCCCTGGACACCGTCTGCGACGGGCGCGCGCCGAGGACGCGCCACGTGACCGCGGTCGCCGCGACGACCCCGGCGACCGCGAGCAGGCCCGCGCCTGCTGACGCGGGATAGCCGTGCAGGACCGTCACGAGCAGGGCGCCGCTGTCGGCGTACCCGGCGAAGAGGAGCGGGACCGCGACGGACCGGATGTCGCCCGGGGCCCGCAGCAGCCGCGGCCCGGCGACGACCACCGCCGCGAGCGACAGTGGGGCGGCGATGAGGACCTTCTCCGCCGCGAACCACCAGCCGGCGCGGGCGAGCGCGGTGATCGTGATCGCGCGGGCGACCGTGGCGAGCAGCGCGACGGCGGCCAGCGCCAGTGCGAGCCGGCGGCGCCGGGCGGCCGACGTGCCGCCGCCGGCCAGCCACCCGGCGGCCGCGAGGACCGCGATCACCAGGTCGGCCGCGAGTAGCGACCCGACGGTCATGCCGGCTCCCCTTCCCGGACGGCCACGCGGGTGACGCCGGCCGGCGCCGGGCCGGCCAGCTTGCGCGCTGCCCGGTGGACACCGACCACGACGTGCACCGCGACGATTCCGTTGACCGCGTGCAGCCCGGCGATGGCCAGGCCGAACGGCGTGCTGGCGCCCGCGGCGTCGGTGAAGGCGTTCGCGAGCATGGCGAGGAGCGCCTGCAGGACGACGAGGCCGAGCGGCAGGACGGCCAGTCCGACGAGCCGGCCCGGCGCCTTCGTCAGTACGGCGAACAGGATGGTGAGCAGGGTGAGGACGGGGATGACCGCCATCCCGGTGAAGCTGTGCAGCGCATACGCGCCGTCGCCCGCGGGTTTGGTGAACGCGCCGACGGCGGCGAAGACGAACTGCAGGGCGAACGCGACGAGCAACAGGGCGCTGACGACGACCAAGGCCTTGCGCATGGGTGGCCTCCTAGAGCTGAGCCGGGGACAGTGCCCGGGCGACGTGGTCGGTGGCCGTGATCGCGCCGTAGGCGACCAGCCGTACGAGGTCGGCGTCGTCCGGATGGGACAGCCGCCAGAGGGCGACATCGCCCGAGCGGATCGCGCTGGGCGCGAACGCCGCCAGCAGGGCGATCCGCGTCCCGACGCGGTCCGTGCCGGGCACGTCCCGGACCAGATCGGTGGCCCACTCCGCGGGCCGGGCCGGGTGCCGGCCGTCCTCCCAGCTCACCGTGGCGGTGACGGTCCGGCGCGCCACGCCGCCCAGCAGGTCTCCGCCCTGCATGGCGGCGTTCCGCAACGACACGTACGCGACGCCGGCCGGGCTGTCCCCTGCCCACGCCGGTGGCGATGTCGGGCCGGCGCCGAGGAGCGGCAGGCTACGGCCGGGCACTTTCGGCTCCCGGGCCGTCCTGGCGTAGAGCCGGCCCCCGGCTGACCGCACCACGCGGGAACGCTGCAGGCCAGCGGGCAGCAGATCCGGGTCGAGCAGCGCCGAGACGATCCGGTTGATGAAGTGGAAGGCGAGCAGGGTGCCGGTGACCTCAGGGCAGTACGGGCTGGTCCACCCACCGGCTCTGGGGCTGCGGCTGGCCTCGGCCCAGCCGACGAGCGCGGCCTGCCGCGGTTCCGGTGGCGTTCCGCCCCGGGCGATGACCTCGGCCAGTTCGTGCTCGCCCAGCGCGTGCAACAGCATCACGTGGGCGTCGACGCAGAATCGGCAGCGGTTGGCCCGGGACACCGCCGACGCGACGAGTTCGCGGTCGACCCGGGACGCGTCGCCGGCGAGCAGGGCCTCGCGCATCAGCGCCCAGGTCGCGGCCAGCACCTCCGGCACCGCCGAGAGCGCCTGGAAGGTGGGCGCCGGCCCGAGGAACTCGTCCCGCAGCTGCCGGTAGACGTCCGCGGTGAGACCGGTCGCAGCGCTAGCTGGAGCGGGGGTGAAGAAGCGGTATGTCATGGACTTGATGCTTGCGGCGGCGGGCCGGGAGCGCGTCGTGCCGCCGCAGGCACTTGCCCGGGCGCCGATACCGCGTCCGCAGTACGCCGCATCTACCGCAGGCGCGGGATGCTCCCTGGTGACGGCCGTTCTACAGTGCGGTCATGCGCCGCGATCTGCCGTACGCCCTCAGCGGCCTCGCTCTCGGCATCCTCCTGCTCGGCAACGCCGCGCTCGCGCCGGACGCCGCACCGGTGCGGGCGATCGACGTCGCCCTGGTCCTGGTCATGGCGGCGGCCCTGGCGGCGTGCCGGCGGTACCCGGTGGTGGCGTTGAGCGTGGTGACCGCCGCCATGCTGGCCCTCCACGTCCGGGTGCACCCCGGGGTGTCCGCCGCGTTTCCCGTCCTCGGCGCGGTCTACGTCGCCGCCTGGCGGGGGCACCGATCGACCACCGCCCTGGCCAGCCTCGTCTTCCTCGGCGGCTTCCTGGCCCGCGACGTCTCGGTCGCGCCCGCCGGCCGCCCCGGCCAGCTGATCGCCGAGCGGACCGCCCTGCTGCTGGGCTGGTTCGTGGCGGCCAACGTCGCCGGGCTCGTCTCGCGGCAGCGCCGGGCGTACCTGGAGCAGGTCGAGCAGCGGGCGGTCGAGGCCGAACGCACCCGCGAGGAGATGGCGCTGCGCCGCGCCGGGGAGGAGCGCCTGCGTATCGCCCGGGACCTGCACGACTCGCTGACCCACAGCATCTCTGTGATCAAGGTGCAGGCCGGGATCGCCATACATCTGGCCCGCAAGCACGGCGCGGAACCGTCGGCCGCGCTGCTGGCGATCCAGGAGGCCAGCGGCGCCGCGATGCGGGAACTGCGGGCGACGCTGGACGTCCTGCGTTCACCCTCCGACGGGGACCGGGTCGGGCTGGCCCGGGTGGGCGAGCTCGCCGAGCGGACCCGGGCGGCCGGCGTCCCGGTGCAGATGACCGTCACCGGTCACCCCCGGGACCTGCCCGCCGAGGTCGACCAGGCCGGCTATCGCGTCGTCCAGGAGGCCCTGACCAACGTCGCCCGCCACGCCGGCACCGCCACCGCGCAGATCCACGTCGAGTACGCACCGGCACAGCTGACCGTCTCCGTGACCGACGACGGCCAGGCCTCGCCGGTCCGGCCGGTGACACCCGGTGTGGGCCTGCGCGGCATGCGGGAACGGGTCACCGGACTGGGCGGCACGCTGCACACCGCCGCCCGCGACGGCGGCGGGTTCGGGGTGCAGGCCACGTTCCCGCTGGACGGTCCAGCATGAGCGAGCGCTTGCGCGAGGTTCAAGCAGCTCAGTCCGCCACGGATCGTGGCGGCTCCGACCGCGGGGAGGAGCCGGCATGATCCGGGTGCTGCTCGCCGACGACCAGGCGCTGATGCGGGCCGGATTTCGGGCGTTGCTCGACGCCGAGGACGACCTGGCGGTCGTCGGCGAGGCCGCCGACGGCGCTTCGGCCGTCGAGCTGTCGCGACGCCTGCGGCCGGATGTCGTGCTGATGGACGTGCAGATGCCGGGACTCGACGGCATCGAAGCCACCCGGCGCATCGCCGTCGATCCCGACCTCGCCGCGGTCCGCGTCCTCATCCTCACCAACTACGGGCTCGACTCCCACGTCTTCGCCGCACTCCGCGCGGGCGCCAGCGGATTCCTCCTCAAGGACGCCGACCCCGCCGACCTGCTGCAGGCCGTCGCCGTCGTGGCGCGCGGCGACGCGCTGCTCGCCCCGGCGATCACGCGTACGCTCATCAGCGAGTTCGTCGCCGGCCCACCGCCGGCCGACCCGGCGGCCGGACGCGACGTGCTGACCGCCCGCGAGCAGGAGATCGTCGAGCTCGTCGCCCGGGGGCTGAGCAACGACGAGATCGCCGAGCGCATGGTGATCAGCCCGTTGACCGCCAAGACACACGTCAACCGGGCGATGACGAAGCTGCACTGCCGCGACCGTGCCCAGCTGGTCGTGTGGGCGTACGAGTCGGGTCTGATCACGCCGCGTCGCCGGTGACACCACCTCGTCGTGCCCGGCGATCGCGGCGGTGTGACATCCATCGCCCACGGGAAGGGCCGGGTGAGCCTCGGGCGTTGTCCGGCACATGCCGGAGACGGATGTGGTGGTTGTCGGGGCCGGACAGGCGGGGCTGTCCAGTGCGTACCACCTGCGCTTCGCCGGTCTTGACTTCGCCGTCCTGGACGGCAACCCGGCACCGGGCGGGGCCTGGCAGCACCGGTGGCCGACGCTGCGCATGGCGACCGTGCACGGGATCTTCGACCTGCCCGGCATGCGCTTCACGCCTCCGCCGCCGGACGAACCAGCCGCCGACGCGGTGCCGGCCTACTTCGCCGCCTTTGAGCGGGAATACGGCATCGACGTGCAGCGGCCGGTCGCCGTCACGGCCGTCCGGAACGCCCGCGACGGACGACTCCTCGTCGAATCGGACAACGGCAACTGGATCACCCGGGCACTGATCAACGCCACCGGAACCTGGACCCGGCCGTTCGTGCCGTACTACCCGGGACAGGAAACGTTCCGCGGGCGGCAGCTGCACACTGCCCACTACCGGGGGCCGGCGGAATTCGCCGGGAAGCGGGTGGTGGTCGTCGGGGGCGGAGCGTCGGCCGTGCAGCTCCTGGTCGAGATCGCCGACGTCGCGGCGACGACGACCTGGGTCACCCGCCGGCCACCGGTGTTCCGGGACGGGCCGTTCACGCCGGACTACGGACGCGAGGTGGTCGCCAAGGTGGAGGCACGGGTACGGGCCGGCCTGCCCCCGGGAAGCATCGCCAGCGCGACCGAGCTGTCGTGGACACCGCAGCTGCGCGAAGCCCGGCAACGCGGTCTCCTCCGCCGTCGGCCGATGTTCGACCGGATCGTCCCCGACGGCGTCCAGTGGCGCGACGGCGCGGCGCAGGACGTGGACGTCATCCTCTGGTGCACCGGCTTCCGGCCGGCGCTCGACCACCTGGCCCCGCTGCGGCTGCGGGGGCCCCGCGGCGGCATCGTCGTGGACGGCACCCGGGTGGTCGCCGACCCTCGGATCCACCTGGTCGGCTACGGGCCGTCCGCGAGCACGGTCGGGGCGAACCGCGCCGGGCGGGCAGCGGTCCGCGAGCTGCGCGCGCTGCTGGCGGCGTCCGCCCCGGCCTGACCGCACGGCGACGGCGGATCCATCAAGGACCCCTGTGCTGGCACGCCTCAGAGCCAGGGTGGTGGGCCCTCGAAGGTGAGGGCGTGCACGTCGAACAGGACCGCCGCCTCCACGCCCAGCGCCGGCCCGCCCTGGCGGGCCGCCCAGGTGAGGAACGGCCCGGGTTCGGGGCCGGCCACGCCCAAGCCCCTGGTGTACTCAGCGTGCGCAGCCAGCGAGGCGATACCCCGCTGCAACGGCTCAGCGGTGACGTCCACGCCGTGCGTGGGGCGCTCGGCGCCAGCGAAGCAGACGTAGCGAGTAGCGATGGCGTGTTCGTCAGGCCGCGTCCTGGCGGTGGCCGGCGGCTCGGCCGGTGCGGCGGGCCCGGCGGCGGGCGTCGCCGCGTTCCAGCCACCACTCGGCGACGAGCAGGTTGACCACCCAGCTCATCCAGACACTGGCGCCGGCCGCGGCCCGGATCATCGCGTCCTGGTCGCCGTCGTACGTCGTGTCGACGTGGGGCAGCAGCAGGACGATGAAGAGCACCACCCACGCCCGGTTGACCACGATCGACGTGGTCAGCGCGAAGCTGCGGATCATCCACCGACGGTGCTCGACGAACCGGCGTTGCCGCGCCATCCGATAGCCGGCGACCGAGGTGGCGAGCCAGAGCACTGCCAGCATGGTGTTGCCGACCTGTGAGACGAAGCCGGTGGTGCTGAACGGTGCGACGCCCAGGATCGCGATCCCCGCCGGGAAGACCCCACCGAAGAAGTACGCCCGGCCCATCCAGCGGTGCGCGGCCGGGTAGCGGCGGCGGAACCATGGCCAGACCTGGAAGCAGCCGGCGAGCAGGGCCACGGAGCCGAACACGATGTGCGCCACCAGCAGCGGGTAGTACTGCGGGTAGTCCTCCGGGACCGGCAGCCGGGACCGGCTCGGGTCCAGCGTCAGGTACGGCGGCAGCGCGTACGCGACAAACGCGACCGCGACCAGCAGCAGCGGTACCGCCCAGCGCAGTTGCCGCTGCGTGCGGCTGCGACCGGCCGGTTGCCCGGCCGGCGTGCCGGTTACGGGCGGGGTTGATGAGGTGTCGACGGTCGTTGGCATGTTCGCTTCCCCTGCCTTCTCGCATCGGCGGGTCTTGACCCAGGGCGTCCGGCGCTCACCCACCGCGCCCGGTCGGCCGGGACCTACGACCCGCCACCGCCGGCCGTGCCGTCCGTGATGTGGCGAACCGGATGCAACAGACTCTGCGCCGTCCCGGCCGCCGGATCAGCGGTGCTGGCTCCCGCATCGCTGGTGGTGCTGGCACCACCCCGGGGCGCGCTCGAAAGCTCCGAGCTCTGGTCTACAGGGACAGAATGGGCCCCTGGCCTGCGGCTTGGTGACGCCGGCCAGGGGCCTCTTGACGCGATCAGCCTTACCTCAGCCGTCGGACTCCGACGACGGGATGTAGGCGCCCGGCACGTCCTCCGGCGCGAAAATCCTGTCCTCGCCGGGGTAGGGCTTCTTCCAGTCGTGCGCCTGGTACCACGTGAAGTGGTTCATCTGCGCGGGGTTCGCGAAGTCGGGCTTGGCGTCGGGCCCGGTCAGCCGCTGGTGCGACTTCCACTCGTCCCACTGCGCCGCCACCTGCTGCTTGTCCGCCGGCACGGTCGCCGACGGCGCGGCCGCGGCGAGGGGGTTCTGCTGGACCGGGGTGTCCACGCCGCAGGCAGGCGGGGTCGCCAGACCCGCGGTCAGCGAGGTCCGGTTGGGCACCGCGGTGAACGGCGTGAAGTCCTCGTTCTGGGTGAACGCCCCCCGCATCGGGCTGGCCGCGCTGTCCTTCTGGTTCATCGGGTGGATCCCGAGGATCTGCTCGATGGTCCGGATCATCGTGATCTGCGTGTAGTAGTGGGTGTCGACGACGCCGTGCCGGGCCCAGGGGCTGATGATCTGGATCGGGGCACGGTGGCCGTCGACGTGGTCGAGGCCGGCCTGCGAGTCGTCCTCGACCACGAAGATCGCCGACTCCTTCCAGTACGGGCTGTGCGAGATCTTGTCGACGATCTTGCCGACCGCGAGGTCGTTGTCCGCGACCTGGGCGGCCGCGTTCGGCGGGCCACCGGTGTGGTCGCTGGAGAGCCAGAACATGTTGAGGTTCGCCGGCCCGTTCTTCTCGAAGTCACGCTTCCAGATCTCGTACCGGTAGATGTCCGGGACGCCCAGGTCGTACTTCGGGAAGCCGGGCACCGACACGTTGTTGAGCGACGGGATCGGCGACGAGGAGACCATGCGGTAGGCGGTGTCCTGCCCGGTCGCGGCCATGTTCCTGGTGTCGCAGTAGAGGTTCTGCCAACTCGAGCCGGGCGGCTTGGTCAGGAACTGGTGGAACTCGCCGAAGTTCCGCACAGTCTTCCCGGCCGCCTGGGCACCGGTCCAGAGGAAGCCGGTCCGCTGGTGGCCGAGAGCGTCGTCCTCCGTGTCGTAGCTGCGGATGTACTCACCGGCCGAGGACTCGGTGTACTCCGGGTTGTCGGCCTGCATCAGCCAGTTGTGGCCCTCGGCCGAGTTCGTGCCGACGTCGTACGTGTTGTCGTACAGCCCGAACTGGCGAGCCATCGCGTGCTGGTTCGGCGTCACGTTCTCGCCGAACTGGGCCAGCGACGGGTCGCCGTTGCCCCGCGGGTCGTCACCGAAGACCTGGTCGTAGGTTCGGTTCTCCTTGACGATCAGGAAGACGTGCTTGATCGTTGACGGGTCGCCGAGGCGCAACGGGACCGGCACCGGCTTCTTGCCCTTGCCCTCGGTCAGCGTGACCGAGCCGCCGTGCCAACCGTTCTGGCTGAACACCTTGCCGGTCTCGGACTTGATGACATCGTCGCCGGGCAGCGTGAACCGCGTCAGGCTCGACGTCGTGTCGTGGGTGCCGTGCCCGGCGTTGTTGGTGGGGCGGCGGGCGTCGATACCACGGGTGTTGGAGACCAGCACGTCCTTGCCGAAGGTGATGATCTCTGCGGGGAAGTAGTCCGTCGGGAGCAGGCCGACGTAGCTGACCGGTTCCAGCGGGGTCGTGTACCGGTAGACGGCGACCGCGTTGGCGCGGCCGAGCGTCACCAGCAGGTGACCGTCATCCGTGAGCGTCACCGCGTTGGGCTCATAGCCCACGGTCGCCTCCGGCCACGGCTGGGTGGCGATGGTCTGGACGACCTGGTTGCTCGCGGTGTCGATGACCGACACGTCGTTGGTGGCGGTGTTGGTGACGAACAGCGCCCCGTTCTTGGCGTACAGGGCGGTCGGGTGCAGACCGACGTCGATGCTCGACGGGGCGGCGGTCGGGTTCGCCAGATCGATGACGCTGACCGTGCCGCTGAGGGTGGCGGCGGTGACCTGGTCGGCCAGCACCGGCGTGTTGTACGAGTTGATCGTGGGCTCGCCGGGCAACGCCTTCCGCCCGCCCTCGTTGCTGACGTAGAGCTTGCCGCCGACCTCGATCATGTCACGCGGGGCGTTGCCCACGGCCCAGCTCTGCTCGATGACCCCGGTTGCCGCGTTGATGGCGACCACGCGGTTCTGGCCGTTGACAGCGGAGTACACGGTGGAGCCGTCGGGAGAGAACACCGCCTCGCTCGCCAGCGCGCGCCGGGGCCCGTCCTGCGGGATCCGGATGAACGTCGGGTTGGCGAGGGTGCCGTCCGGGTTCACGGTGAACTTGCGGTAGCCGTCGGCCTGGCCCAGCCACAGCTGCGATCCGTCGGGGGAGTACGTGGGGCCTTCCTGGCCCACGTCGTTGCCGCTGATCCGCAGATCCGCCGCCGCGTTGTTGCCGACGAGCTGCTGCACCTTCCAGTTCTTCAGGTCCACGACGGCCAGCGCCATCCCGCCGTCGGTGACCGCGGCCGCGAGGTGGGTGCCGTCCGGGCTGACCGTGGACGACATGATCTTGCCGTTGTTGATGACGAGGCGCTCGCCGATCGGGTTGATGTACTGGTCGGCGGATACCACCAGGCCCTGGTCGGTGGTCTGGCCGACCTGGTCGGTGCCGAACCGGTGCGTCTGGGCGAAACCGATGCCGGTGCCGGCGGCGACGACGACAGCGGTGGTGCCTGCCGTCACGAGGGGGATCCGGCGGCCGATGCGTCGACCGAGAAGGCCTGAGCCGTCCTTCCCGACACGCCGGCGGCGGCGTGTTACCTGCATTGACTTATCCCTTCGTGGTGGGGAGCAGTTCGACATTGCCGTCGAACTGCCAGAGCGGGTTCGGTGCGTCCCCGGTCGGGGTCCGCACCAGGAAGTAGCCGTTCACTTCCTTCGGTCCGTCGCCGTCGGCCACGAACCGCCCGTCTGCGGTGACGTCGAGCTGGTAGATGGCCGTCCCGGCGGCCTCGACGTCGGGGAGATGCCAGGAGACGACGCAACGCCAGTCGTTGCCTGGCCCCTGTGCGGCGACCTTGCCACCGCCCTTGTTGCACGTCGCCGTCGCCTTCAGTTGCGCTTCGGTGACGTCAGGGCGATTGAGCTGCCTGGTCTGCATGCGGTAGAGGTGGGCGAATGCCGTGGCGACCGCGCGCTGCACCTTGTCCTGCTCGATCCCGGAACCGGTGGCCGGCGTCGCCGCGGCGACGACCCCTACCGTCGCGGCGAGCAGCCCGACGAGCGGCAGGACGCCGGCGGTGACCGCCCGGCGCCCCGAGCCGTCGTAGGTCGGATTGGTGAAGTCGCGCCGCAGGAAGAGCAGGTACGCCAGCGCCGTCGCGGTCACGGTCCACACCAGGCTGACCACGATGCCGATCAGCAGCGGGCCGAGCTGTGTCGGGCTGGTGAACAGACCGTTCCATGCGATGAAGGCATAGCCGGGCAGGGCAAGGCGTACGGCGACGGGGAGCGGCAGCATCTGAGCGAGCTGCATCGCGAGCGCGACGAGCGCGGGCAGCAGCAGTCCCATCGGCGAGCGCCCCAGCGTGACGGACCCGAGTAATCCGATCGCGGCGAGGGCCAGGGTCGGGGCGAGCACGCAGACCCAGGCGAGCAGCACCTTCCCGGCGGCGTCCGCCGGCGTCAGCAGGTGGCCGTCGAGGCCGACCAGCGGCTCATTGCCGACTGCCACGACGCCGCCGGCCGCGCTCGAACAGGCCAGCCCGGCCACGAGCAGCAGGATGACGGTGAGGCTGGACAGTGCCTTCGCGGCAAAGATCCGTCGAGGCGACCGGACCGCAACGAGCAGGTGGCGCCAGGTGCCGAGCCGGTCCTCGGAGGCGAACACGTCGCCGGCGACCACCGAGGTCAGCAGCGGAAGCGCCCAGGTGCCCGCGAAACCGAGCAACACCAGCGGACCGGCCCACCCGGTGGCGTGCATCCAGCGACCGAAGAGGGTGTCGACGGGCAGCGAGCTCTGCTGGCTCACCGCGGCGACGAAGAGCGCTGGCGCGATCCAGCAGGCGAGGAGCAGCAAGCGGATCCGCCATTGCGAGACCAGCTTGACCAGCTCGAAGCGGTAGCCGCGCGCCACCGAGACGCGGCGGGCCTTGGTGGCTTGGTCGGCGGTGATGGTGGCGGTCATCGGCCGGCCTCCTGCTGCTCGGTGAGGGCGAGGAACGCGGCCTCGAGCGGCGACACCACGGGTGCGAGCTCGCGCACCGCGATGCCCGCCTGCACGAGCCGTACCACCAGTTCGTCGAGCGCGGGCACCAGCGCGCGGACGACGAGCATCTCGGCGTCCGGCCGCGCCACGGCGTCGTCGTCAACGCGGATTCCGGCCGTGTCGTCGGCCAGCCGCCGGGCGGCCTCCGGATCGGAGGTGCGCAACCGGTAGCTGAGTTCACGGTTTTCGGCGGCCAGCTTGCCGAGTGGGCCGGAGAAGACGACCCGTCCCGTGGCGAGGATGGTGACCTCGGAGCACAGCGCCTCGAGGTCGTCCATGCGGTGGCTCGAAAGTACGACGCTGGTTCCGCCCCCGGCGAGCCGGGTGAGGACACCGTGTACGTGCTTCTTGCCGGCGGGGTCGAGGCCGTTGGACGGTTCGTCGAGAACGAGCAGCCGGGGCTTGGTGAGCAGCGCGGCGGCGAGCCCGAGCCGCTGACGCATGCCGAGGGAGAAGCTGCTCGCCCGGTCGTCGGCGACATCGGTGAGCCCGACCTGGTCGAGCACGTCGTCGATCACCGTCGTCCGCGTGTCGTGGCCGCGCAGAACGGCCAGGGCGGCGAGGTTCTGCCTGGCGGTGAGCGAGGGGTAGAGGCCGGGACCGTCCACGAAGCCGGCGACACCGTCGGGAGCGGCCAGCGCCCGGGCGATCGGCGTACCCAGGACCTCGAGGCGGCCGCTGTCGGCGACGGCCAGGCCCAGCAGGAGGCCGAGCAATGTGGTCTTGCCGGCGCCGTTCGGCCCGACCAGGCCGTGGATCTGCCCCTGCGCCACATCCAGATCAATGCCGTCGAGCGCCACGACATCGCCGAAACACTTGGTGATCCCTCGAGCCCGGATTGCGAGGAGTGCGTCCATGAGCCCCTTCTTTCGTAGCCCTAAGCAACCTAGGGACCGCACCCAACCCAGGCATCGACAGCTGGTTAAACGTTCATGGAACGGGAGGCGACGGGCATCCGTTGCCGCCGATGCCCGCCGCCGGCTGTCGATATTCGACGGCACATCGTCGGCGAGATCACCGAGATCGACATGCGGATCGCCGACCTGACCGCCATCCGCGGCAGCCGGGCGGCGATCGTCGACGCCTGCTGCGACAGCCTCACCAGCTGCACCTGCGCCGCCTGCCCGCGCCTGTTCCTGTCCATCGGCGTCGCCGACGGAGACGATGTACGCCGGGGCAGGCCGTACGCGGAAGGGCCCCTTGTTGGCAAGGAGCCCTTCCACGTACCTCAGTCGAGCAACTCGGTCACGGTGCCGGCGGCGACCGTACGGCCGCCCTCCCGGACGGCGAAGCCGAGCCCGACATCCATCGCGACCGGCTTGCCCAGCTCCACCGACAGGTCAACGGTGTCGCCCGGCAGGACCATCGTCACGTCGCCGAGGTCCACCGACCCGACCACGTCCGTGGTGCGGAAGTAGAACTGCGGCCGGTAGTTGGCGAGAAACGGCGTGTGGCGCCCGCCCTCGGCCGTGGTCAGCGCGTAGAGCCTGGCCCGGAACCGCTGGTGCGGCGTGACACTGCCCGGCAGCGCCACCACCTGACCCCGCTGCACCTGGTCGCGCTTGACCCCGCGCAGCAGTACGGCGGCGTTGTCCCCGGCCTCGGCGGTCGCCAACGACTTGCCGAAGGTCTCCAGCCCCGTCGCCACGGAGGACAGCGTCGGGCCGAGCCCGACCACCTCCACCGGGTCGCCGACCCGCAGGACGCCCCGCTCGACCGCGCCGGTCACCACCGTCCCCCGACCGGAGATCGTCATGACGTTCTCGATCGGCATCAGGAACGGCTCGCCGAGCTCGCGGGGCGGCACCGGGACGTACCGGTCGACAGCGTCGAGCAGTTCCACGACGGACGACACCCAGCGCGGGTCGCCCTCGAGAGCCCGCAGCGCCGAGACCCGCACGACGGGCACCTCGTCGCCGGGGAACCCGTACTCGGACACAAGCTCCCGGACCTCGAGCTCGACCAGGTCGAGCAGTTCTGGGTCCTCGACCGCGTCGGCCTTGTTCATCGCCACCACCAGGTAGGGCACACCGACCCGCCGAGCGAGCAGGACGTGCTCGCGCGTCTGCGGCATCGCCCCGTCGAGCGCGGACACGACCAGGATCGCGCCGTCGACCTGCGCCGCTCCCGTGATCATGTTCTTCACGAAGTCGGCATGGCCGGGCATGTCCACGTGGGCGTAGTGCCGGGTCGCGGTCTCGTACTCGACGTGCGCGATGTTGATGGTGATGCCGCGCGCCACCTCCTCCGGCGCCCGGTCGATGCCGTCGAAGGACACGAACCGGTTGACGGCGGGGTCGCGGTCGGCGAGGACCTTGGTGATGGCGGCCGTCAGGGTCGTCTTGCCGTGGTCGACGTGACCCATCGTGCCGATGTTGAGGTGCGGCTTCGCGCGCACGAACTGGCTCTTGGCCATGATGAACTCCACACTGGAGACGAACTGGCGGAAAACGAACGCGGGCGGGTGCCACTCCGCGGAACCGCGCCAGAACCGCACGTCACGGCGCGCCTCGAAGGGCAGCGCCGGAGCACCGGGCCACCCTCCTCCGTGGTTCTGCCGCAGCTGGAGGAGGGTCAGCCTCGGGTATCAGCCAGCTATGCGCACACGCCGGCGGCGTCCGGCAGGTGGAAACCTGCGGGCCGCACAGAGCCGACGGTGCCGAACATGGCGATCACGCTAGCCTCGAACGTCCGGTGGAGCGACCGATATTCCCTACCGATGAGTGACTTTCAGAGCATCGCGGATCGCGTCGAGATCGAGGCGCTGCGCGGGGAGTTCACCGACGCGGTGATGATGCGCGACTACGACCGCCTCGCATCGCTGTTCACCCCGGACGGCGCGCTGCGGATGCCCAACATCCCGGCCGAGCTCCTCGGGCAGGAGGAGATCCTCGCCTGGGCGAGCGGGTGCCGAATTTTGTGGACTTCCTGGTGCAGAACACGCACCCGGGCGCGATCGCACTTGACGGCGACACCGCGTCCGGCCGTGCGTACATGTCGGAGCTCGGGCGTACCCGCGACGGTCGTCAGGGGCTGAACTACGCCATCTACCACGACCGCTACCAGCGCACCGGCGACGGCTGGAAGTTCACCGAGCGCGTCTACGAGGTCCGATACGAGGACAGCACACCGCTGGCGGGCTCGCCGCCCCGCTGACCCGACGTGACGAGCCGACCACCACGTCGACCGACTCGACAACGCGTCATTGCCGGTACCCGTCCGAGACATCAGTGCGACGACGCGTTTCGGTGCGGCCGCGGCTTCCGTGCGGCTCGGCGGCCCGGCCGGATACGGTGGCAGGCGTGACCGAGGCGGTGCGGGTGTCGGTGTGGTGCAGCTGACCTGGTGCGGGCACAGCACCGTATGGATCGAGGACTCGGGAACCCGGCTGCTGACCGACCCGCTGCTGCGTGACCGGCTCGCCCATCTGCGCCGTCGACGCGGGCCCACCCCGCGACTACCGTCCGCCCCGGACGCCGTACTCGTGTCGCACCTGCACGCCGACCACCTGGACTTCGCGTCGCTGCGCCGGCTGCCCGAGCACACCGCGCTGGTGGTGCCGGCGGGCGCCGGACGGCTCGTCCGGCGGGCGCTCGGCGCGGCGGCCGCCGGCCGCTGCGCGGAACTCGCGGTCGGTGACCGGCTCACGATCGGCGGCGTCGGCGTCGCCGCCGTCCCCGCCGCCCACCACGCCGGCCGGGGTCCGTGGTCCCGGCACCGGGCAGCCGCCGTCGGTTACCTGATCGAAGGCCGCGCGCGAACCTGGTTCGCCGGGGACACCGGTCTCTTCGACGAGATGGTCGACCTAGGGCCGCTCGATCTCGCGCTGATCCCGGTCGGTGGTTGGGGACCGACGCTCGGCCCCGGCCACCTCGATCCGACGGGGGCCGCCGAGGCGGTACGGCGCGCGGCGCCGGCGTGGGCCGTACCCATCCACTTCGGCACCTTCTGGCCGGTTGGTTGCGACCGGATCCGGCCGGACCGGTTCGCTCGGCCTGGCGACGACTTCGCTCGCCAGGTGGAGATGGTCTCGCCCGCCACCCGGGTGCGCGTGCTGCGGCCGGGCGAGTCGTTCCGTGCGGACCCACCGTGACGGCCACACTCGGCGCGCTGGGCTCGCTGATCCTGGTGGTGCTGTTCGGCTCCGTGGTCCCGGTGGTGCCGACCGGCGCGGCGGTCAGCGGCGCCGCGGCACTCGCCGCCCACCAGCAGCCGGTGACCGTGGTCCTGGTCGTGATCGCCGGCGCCGTCGGCGCGTACGTCGGCGACCTCGCGACGTTCGGCATGCTCGGCTGGGGCGGCGAGCGGGTCGCCCGGTGGCTACCCGGCCTGCGCGGACGGCAGCGGGTCGGCCAGGTCTCGGCCCGCGTGCGCGAGGGCCACGTCTCGACGCTGCTGGTGTCCCGGCTCATCCCCGGTGGCCGGATCCCGGTGCTGCTGGCCGCAGCCGTGGCAGGGCTGGCCTGGCGGCGTTTCGCCGTCGCCAACGCGCCGGCCAGCCTGCTGTGGGCGGTGCTCTACGCCTCGATCGGGGTCGTCGGCCGGGCGGTCTTCCCGCAGCCGTGGCAGAGCGTCGTCGCCGCGGTCCTGCTCGTCGTGCTGGTCACCCAGGCACTGAGTTGGCTCAGCCGGCGCCGGCGACTGCCGGACGATCCGTAGGCCGCGTCGCCCGCGCTACGCGGCCGGCTCGTGGTCCCGGTCGAAGTCCGGCTCGTTGCCCGCCCCGTCCGGCGTGCCGACCTCGTCGGCCCGCCGCAGGCCGAGCTGCCGCAGCCAGCCGAGCAACTGACGGTGTACGTCGTCCGGGCCGACCAGCTCGCCCTCCTGCGGCCAGCCGGCCGGATGGATGAGCAGGGCCTCGGTCTGCCAGCCGCCGAGCCCGCCGTGGCACCCCACCAACTCCTCGAAGGCCGCGACCTCCTCCAGGCCCGGCTCCACGGCACTGATCACCACGACGTCGCCGACGTGGTCCATCGCCTGATGGCGTAGCAGGTCGTGGCGTGCCCGGGGGCCGTACGGGGCCAGGGGATCGTCGCCGTCGATCTGCCCGTCCCGCAGCCGGTGGCAGCCCCGGCTCCCGATCGCCAGCGGTCCGGCGGCGGAGTCGACCACGACCAGCCCGATGCCGGGGTGCGCGGCCAGGCCGTCGATCAGCCCCGGGACGGCGGCGTCGATCCGCTCGCGGGTCAGCCGTCCCGGATGATGGGGCAGGTAGATCATCGCCAGGTTGCCCGATGCCACCACCACGGCCTCCGGATCGGCAGCGATGGCCGACTCCTCCCGGTCGGCCGGCCCCAGGCTGACCTCGCCCCCATCCGCCCGGGACCGCAGGGCCAGCCGAGCCGCCGTGCCGGTCGTCCCGCCCCGGCCACCGACCTCGGTGAGCAGCGTGTTCACCCGGCCCCACGACTCGACGGGATCGGCGGCCTCGGCGGTCGTCGCGGGTTGGGTCGGGACGGTGGGCGCCAGCCGGCCGCCGGGCGCGACCTCCCGGACCGGGTGTGCGGCAAGGCGGGCGACCAGCTCCGTCAACGACTCGCCGTGTCGTTGGCGGAACGTGGCGCCCTGGCTCTGCCCGTGGTCGCTCAACACCACGATGTGGTAGTGCCGCGTCGCCTCAGCCGCCAGACGCTGCAGGATGCCGAGCGTCTGATCGAGCGCCTCGAGGACCGCCATCGCCTGCGGGCGAGCCGGCCCGGCGTGGTGGGCCACCTCGTCGTAGTCCAGGAAGTCGCAGAAGATGACCGGTGTCCCGCCGGCCATCTGCTCGGCGATGAGCGACACGTTCAGGTCGCTGAGCAGGCTCGCCATCGGGCGCAGCGCCAGGTACGAGCCCCGGCGCCGTCCCCGGGGCTGGATGTCGCGCAGGCGCTGCCGCCGCGCCTCGTACAGCTCGCGAAGCACCTGCCCGGCGCCGCGCACCACGGCCCGCGCGAAACCGTACGGGCTGGCCATGAACACCGCGTATCCCCGAGTGGATCGTCCGGGCAGTCCCGCGCGGCTCACCGTGAGCAGGCTGGTCGGGGCGTCGCCGGAGAAGGCGGTGCTGATGCTGACCCCGCCGTCGCGCAGCAGACCATGTCCGGTGGACAGGCGCTGCTCGATCTCGGCGGCGTCGCGCGGCCGGCTGGTCACCACCAGGCGGCCCGCGGAGCGAGCCCCGCTGTCGCTCACTGTCGCCTTCTCGTACCAGCGATAGGCCGGCACCCGCTGAGTGTCGCCGTACAACAGGCCTGCCTGGGCTGCTGGCGTCGTTGCCGGAAGCCCGGTGTGCCAGCGGGTCATCCGGTGGCTGCCTGAGCGTAGCCACCGGCCGATCGTGGGCAGGTTGCCGGCGCGGATGGCCCACCACACCAGCGGCGCGGCCACCCCGTCGAGTTGGATGATGAGCAGGCCGTCGGCTGCCTGCTGGGCGGGCGCCTCCGCCGGGGCGCCACCTCGCCGCCGTCGTTGCCGCCGGGTGGGGCGTCGCTCCCGCCTGCGCCGCACCCGGGCCATCACCCACAGCATCTCGCTGACGAACGCGTCGTCCGTTCCGGCGTCAGCGAGCCAGTTCACCACTGCCGCGAGCGCCACGGCGAGCCAGGCGGCGGCGAAGGCATCGGCGAACCCCGCCACGTCTGCCTTCGGATCCAGCCGCAGCGCGACGTACATGACGACGGCCTGTACGGACACGCCGATGGCCAGAGCGCCGAGCCCGCCGAGCGCGGTGGCCAGGGCGAACAGCAGCGGCCGTAGCACCGCGCCGATCGCGGCGATCAGCCCGACCAGCCACAGGGTCGCGACCAAGCCGCTCGTCGTCACGCCCGGCAGCAGCCACAGCGTCGTGCTGAGCACCACGAAAGAGGTGACCATGTTGCGTAGCAGCGCACGCACCCGAGCGACCGTCGGCCGGTAGTCGCGCAGCACCCCCAGCCCGACGCGCACAGGCTGGGGCGCCAGTGTCCGGTGCTCCCCGGCGGCTGGGTCCGGCTCCATTCGACTCACAATGCCACACCCCGACGGGCCAAGATCGGTCTGCCGGAGGGCCGGAGTGTCCGCAGGTTGGAGCGGACGGGCTCGGTGGCGTCATGGACCCGGCGCCAACAACAGACGCGGAGATGCGCCCGGCACCGAGAGGTGATCGTGCTTTTGCGCGAACCGGCGTCGCGCGTCGCTCTGGCGGTTGGGAACCGGCATCAATCTTGGGCCAGCGTCGCCGGCGTGACCCGGGGTCGGCTCTGGTGCATGAGGGCGGCGACGAGCAGGGCGATGCCCGTCATCAGGACGATGTCGCCGACGCTGATGACCACGTTCAGCCACGGCACGGGCAGGGTGTCGCCGAGTGCGGCGAGCCGGGTCGCCGTGGTGCCGACCGCAGCCGGCGTGAGCCTGGAGGGCCGGATGCAAAGGGCTTGCCTGTCCGGTTCGGAGGGTGGGCCGAGGCCGTTCGAAAGTCTGGGGCGGCGCTGCGGCCCGACCCAACCGGGGACGGCTGATCCGGCGTGATGTCTGGCCGTCGAGCCTTGGCGCTGCTGTCCGCCTTCATTCGTCGTCAGGATGTCGTCATGCGGGCCCGGTCAAAAGCTCTAAAGTGAGACGACGGCTCAACCGCTTCGGCCGGCGAATAGTCCTCACGGAAAGGATGAGTGGTCATGGACTCAGATTCAGACGAAGTAGAACTCAGCCCCGAGGAGCAGAAAGCGCAGTACAGACTGCTGCAAGCCCTCGAGAGGGCGAGAACGATCTCGATGGCGCTCGACCGTGTCGAGCATCTCCTGGATCCCAATAAACCGTTCACTCCAGCCATGAACACGCCTTCGGTGAGGGCGTTGTTGGAAGAGGTGAATCCTGGCAGGACGCCCGAGACGCGTCGCGAGGCCGTACTCAAACTCAAGGAGAAGCTGAATATGGCCAACAAGGAGTACGACGAGGCAATGAAAGAGGCGGACAAGTTTTCGTGAGATTGGTGCTGTCGCCGTCCCGCCTGTCTCAGGGGAAGCGGTGGAAGCGTGCGTCCTGCCAGGGCACGCGGGTCAGGTGGCGGCGCAGCACGATGCGGGCGAGGTGCTCGAGCAGCCACGGGCCGCGGGTTTCGTGGCGTTCATAGCCGAGCAGGCGCCCCCATCCCCCGGCGGTGACGATGAGAGTGGTAACCCGTTCGCGGCCGTCGCTGTCACGGGTGGTTTCAACGTCGGCGACCCGTCCGATGATCCGACCTTCCAGGTCGCGAACGGGCCGTCGCAGGAGAGCACCGGCTCGCAGTGGGGCGTCGGGCTGGTCAGCTGGCATCGTCCGCTCCCGGGATGCGGTTGACCAGGTGGTCCCGGAGCCAGGTCTCCAGGGGTGGGTCGGGTAGCAGGTCGCGACTTACCGACAGGTTGACCGAGCTGGTGACCTCGGCCACCAGGGGGTAGGGGATGCGGATGGGGCGAGGATCCCGATCTGGCGCGAGTCGGCGGGCGGTGCCGGCCATCCAGCGGCCGAGGACGCCGCCGATGCGGTCGCCGAGGGCCTGCTGGCCGATGAGTAGCGCCGCCACGTATGGCGCGCCGTTGCCGTCGAAGGCGAGTTCGACGTCGTCGACCTTGCCGACGGGTTCGCCGTCACGGTCGAGGATCTGCCGATCGAGCAGGTCGAAACCGATGAGCATGTCAGCCGCCTCCCATCCGGGTGACGATCATCAGAGGAATCGCGGCGACAGCCGCGGCGAGGACGATGACCAGGTAGAGCACGCCGAAGCCGTTGGCGAGCCGGCCGTTGACGCGTCGGCCGAGGTAACCGCGGTCGTTGGCGACGACAAGGATCGGCAGGTAGGTCAGCGGCAGCGCCACCGCGCTGAACACCAGGGTGTACTCGGTGAGCTGGATCGGGTCGATGGTGGTCATGAGCACCGCCACGCCGACGAGGATCGAGACCATCAGCACCGTGTGGAAGCGGGCCGCCACCCGGGGCCGGCGAAACTTGCCCCAGGCCCAGCCGAAGTACTGGGCGACCGTGTAGGCGCTGGACAGGCCGGTCTCCATGGCGGCGCCGAAGGTGGCGGCGAAGAAGCCGAGGATCGCCGCGGCCAGGCCCAGCTTGCCGAAGGCGATTGCGGCAGGCAACGCGACCTGTGACAGCGAGTCGACGCTCATCTGCAGCGGGTGGAACACCGCGGCGGCAGTCGCCATCAGTGCGAACGCCAGCAGGCCGCCAAGAGGGAATCCCACGAACACGTTGACCCGGGACGTCAGCAGGTCCTTGCTGCTCCACCGTTCCTCCACACCGCCCGAGGAGAAGAAGAACACCTCGTACGGAGTCATGGCGGAGGCGAAGAGCGCCACGGCGAAGAACCAGTAGGTGCCCCAGTCCTCACCGACGGGCGGTCCCGGGTGGGTGGCCTGCCGCCACAACTGCCCGCCGTCGGAGTGGAGGTGGAAGATCGCGATGACGAACACGACCAGAGCCAGCCCGGTGAGCCCGAACAGGTTCTCCAGCAGCGAGAACTTCGCCCGCCACAGCACGACCCACAGCACGACACCGACGACGGGCACCCACAGCAGGTAGTCGACGCTGGTGGCCAGCTGCAACGCCAGTCCGACACCGCCGATCTCCGCGCCGAGGGTCAGCACCGTGACGATCAGCGAGCCGGCGAGGTTGGCCAGCGCCACCCGCGGGCCGAGGCGCTCGCGGACCAGGTCGAACACCGGCCGCCCGCTGACCGCCGTCACCCGGCCGCACATCTCCGCGTACGCGCAAATCCCGACAACGCCGACGGCGAGGACCCAGGCGTGGGAGAGGCCGAACCGGGCGCCGGCCTCAGCGTTGGCGACGATGTCGCCGATGTCGACGAATCCGCCGATCGCGGTCAGCACGCCCAGGGCGATCGCCAGGACTCGCTTCACGGTTTGCCCTCCTGCGGAGGGCGCGCCTGGTAGTACTCGATCAGGTCGTTCAGCTGCCGGGAGGTCTCCTCAAGGCCGTCGACCGCGCGGCCGAGCGCCGCGTCGTCACGGGCGGTGGTGGCGTCGGAGAGGAAGCGGGCGGTGTCCTGCACCAGCGGGACCAGACGTTCCCGCAGGGCGGCGGAGGCGTCGTCGGGGGCGACAGCGGTGGCGAGCTTCTGCTGCGCGCCGGCCACCGCCTTCACGGCGTCGTCGTAGGCGGTGGTGGCGAAAGCGCCGGTGAGGTGGCCGCGCAGCCGCTGACGGCCAACCAGCACTCCGGTGGAAGCGGCGTCGTGCGCCGACTCGGCCACCTGCAGCGCGGTCCGCGCATAGCCGGCCGCGTCCGGTGGCTGCGACACCTCATACGCCAGGCCGGCCCAGAGCCCGAGCAGCGCGGTGGCCGCGATGATCAACCGATGGATCAGTTTCACCCGGAGCTTCCTACCCACCCGGGTACGGCCGCCAATCCTGCGCGGGCATGCCTGCCTGGTGCCAGCAGGACAAGCGAGGGAGCGCCAAGGTAACCCCTTTTTGCCATATTGGGGATCAAGTGCCGCACTCCCGGCCATAGGCTGCAATTCCACGGTGTGGGAGGGGGAAGTGGTGCGGCCTGAGGATCTCAGCGGGGCGGGCCCGCGTGGGGAATGCGGCGGGCTGTTCCGATGACGTGGACAGGATCGTCCAGGCGCACCACGGCAGTCCTCGCCGTGGTGGTGGCGGCCCTGCTCGTCTCGTCGTACGCGATGGGGCGGACCTTGGGGCTGGACCAGCTAGGGCACAACCCGACCAGGGCTGCCGGTGACTCGGGCGGCGTGCAGCACGCCGACCAGCCCGAGGCCGGATCGGCTGGCCCGGCGACGCGCGACCACAGCGCGAGCCCACCCGATGCCGGGCAGGACGGCGCGACGCGGAACGCCGCCGGTGACGGTCTCTTCGGTGCCCACGCCACCACCGGCACCCGCCGAATCGCGCTCACCTTCGACGACGGGCCCGACCCCCAATTCACCCCGCAGGTCCTTACCGTGCTGCGGCGGTTCGAGGTCCGAGCAACCTTCTGCCTGGTGGGGGAGAACGCGCAGAAGCACCCCGATCTGGTCCGGGCGATCGTGGCCGACGGGCACACCCTCTGCAACCACTCCTGGAATCACAACATCTCCCTTGGCAACCGATCGCCCAAGGACATCCGGGCCGACCTGCTGCGGACCAATGCGGCGATCCGGGCGGCGGTTCCCGGCGCGCCGATCATGTGGTACCGCCAGCCGGGCGGCGTATGGACCTACCCGCTGGTGTCGGTGGCCCACGAGTTGGGCATGACGTCGCTGCACTGGAGCGTGGACCCGTCGGACTGGCAGGCGCCCGGGGCTGACCGCATCGCCTCGATGGTGATGAGCAGGATCCGACCGGGCGCGGTGGTGCTGCTGCACGACGGCGGCGGGAACCGGCAGGGCACGGTGAACGCCCTGGATCGCATCCTGCCGGACCTGGCCGCCCGGTTCGAGCTGACGGCGCTGCCCACCGAGGCCAAGTGATCTGACGAGGGCTGGAAAGCGTCTCTGATTAGCTTGGCGATCCTGAGTCGGGTTCGGTTTCCGGGATCGTTTCCCATCGTGGTGGGGTCGCGTGGGCGTGGAGGTGGAATCCGGCGCCCAGTGCGGCTCCTCGTGGCCGGTGACCGGCGGTGGGTGTGCTGATCGTGGTCACGTCCTGGTGTCGGTGGGCTGCGCGGGGCAGCCTGCGGTCCGTTGGTGCGTGTCCCTCCGGACGCTTGCCCGCCTGGCCGTGGGGCCGGGTGGGGGAGGGTGCCCTGCGTCGCCTGGGCGCGGGGCGTGGTGGCTCGTGCCGGGTGGGGCCGGTCTTGGACCGGTCCGTCCGGCTGGCATTAGAGGTGCTTGGGGTGACGACGGCGTTGGCTTCGAGCTCGTCGACGACCGTGCGGATCATCATGGCGCCGGTGGTCTTGTCGGTGACGGTTTTGGCTTGGTGGGTGAGGCCGCGGGCGGCGATACGCCGCCAGGCGCCGTGGTCGCGGTCGCCCTGCCAACGGCAGGACTGGTTGGGGCAGATGGCCCACTTCCAGCCTGGGGTGGTGGGGCGGTCGGGGGCTTTGCAGTGCCGTAGCGGGGTCAGGCACCGCGGGCAGTGCTTGGACGTGTTGCGGGCGGCAACAGTGACCACGGCGACACCGGCTTCGGCGGCGAGGTGCCGCATCCGGTCGACGATCTTCCCGCGTACCTGCTGGGACAGGCGCGTGTTCAGGCTGTGCCCCATGCCCCGCGCTTCCATCGACCGCAGGTCTTCCAGATAGATCACCGTCGCCCGGGCGGCGATCGCCTGGTCGACGGTCCAGCGGGCGGCGGCCCACGCGAGCGCGTCGTTCAAGTTTTGGCGGCGGGCGGACACGTGGCGGATCTCGTCCCGGATTACCGCATGCTTGCCGACAAGGTGATGCCGCTCGTCGACGCCGATGAGCCGCTGGTAGTGGTCGGCCTTGGCCTGCAGCCGCTCTGACAGGCGCCGGAGCCGGTGCTGCTTGGCGAGGATGCCGGCGGCGCGGAACTGTCCACCCGCCCCCAACGCCGTGATCCGTCCGCTGTCGTGCAGTCGTAGGGCTCCGGCGCTGAGGAGGGTGTTGAGGCCCCAATCCACACCGACCGCCACCGTGTGGCCGGTGCGGGCGGCTTTCGGCACCGGGTGCGTGTATGCCAGGTCGGCACGCAACGTCCCGTCGGTGAGGCGGAGGGTGGGCAGGTGCAGCACCGCCGCGGCGGGAACCGTGGACGGCAGCCTGATCGGACAGGCCACCCACGTCCAGTCCCGATACCCTCGCGGATCCGGTCGTAAGGGCAGCTGCAAGCGCAGCAGCGCCCTGCCCGCGTCGGTGTCGCTGCGCTCGATCGTGGCCTGCTGCCGGTCACACGCGGCCAGCAGCAACATCCGCCCGATTCTCGGGACGCCTTCGAGTTCGAACACGTCCACCGGCAGCCGGCCGTTGACCTTGGCGAACGTGACAACCTGCCGGGTCCGGCCCTTGATAAGGCTGGATGGCAGATGCTCCCCGCCAGGAATCGAGGCACGCACCTGATCCCACTCGGCGGGGGTGCGCTTGCGCGGATCGGCTGGCCACGTCGACAGGACCCCGGCGGTCACATCGGCCGCCACTTCACCGAGCGCAGCGCACGCCCTGCCTGCTCCTGCGCCATCCGCACGATCCGGTCATTGACCCTCACACCCCGAGGCGGGGTGGCGGTCCAGCCGAGGCGTCGCAGCGCCATCCATGCGTTCGACGGCAACCTGCGCCCACCCGCATCCACCCCGCCGGCCAACACCTCCACATCCACGCTGTTCCAATGCGCGCCGATCAGCGCGGCCGCCATGCCCGCCACCAGATCGGCACACCAACCGATACGTTGCGCCAGCACCGTCTGAGACAGGACCTCGCCGGTCTCCTCGTCCACACCGGTGCGCAGCAAGGCGCGGGCGCACGCGGTCCGGGAGGCCTCGCCCTCGGCCAGCCGCAGTTTCCCGCTCACCGACTCAACGCCTCAACACCGATCCAGAAAAACCGGCCCTCACGACCGACCCACGCCACCGGCACCCACCCCGAGCCAGCCCAGACGTGATGCGTCACGGATGAACACCGACACGCTCCGCAGCATTGGAGAGCCGAAAACGTTCCACACAGACCAATCTATGATCAATGATGATTCATAATCAAACTGGTTAGCCTGCCTGAACTTGAGCCGGCGCCTGGTACGCGGACGGTTAGCTGGCTGAGCTGCCGAGGCGGCCTCGGTAAATGAACCCGGAGAGGACGACGGACATCGCCGGTATCAGGGCGGCCAAGTTGTGCCAGGCGGTGTAGGCGGCCGCAGTGGCGAACGCGGCGGCGGGATACCAGGTGACGACGAGGCTCCGCGCTATCTGCCCCTCAGGGGACCGGCTGCGGTCGCGGCGTAGCAACTCGCCGATGCCCATACTGAGCCCGGTCCAGGTGCCCGTGATGTAGGTGGTGGTGACACCGGGTAAGCGCAGCCGGGCAGCGATGGCGCTCTGCATCCCCATGGCGGTGCCGGCAAGGGCGATGAGCCCGTATCGCGGCGCACCGGTTGGGCGGCCGGCCAGCAGGTTCCACCACACCGCTGCGGCCACCAGCAGGCACACCTCGACGAGAAACGCCGCCCGGATGTGGTGCGGACCGGGCCTGTCCGGCACGGCGGCGCCGAGGGCCACCGCGGCCAGCACGTACGCGCACAGCGCGGTCGCGGATCGACTGACGGCGGGCCAGTCACCGGTGGCCGCGCCGAGGCCGAGCAGGACGGTGTTGCCGGTCATGTTGGCGGGGAAGACGTGACCGAGACCGAGGTAGCTGAGTGCGTCGGTGCCGGCCGCGGTGACGGTGAGCGCGCTGATGAGCAGTCTCTGCCGGCCCCGGCCTTCTCTCATGCCTGGTCTTGGTCGTCGGCGCGGTCGCGCAGCCGGCGCGCGGCACCGGACAGAGCCTGACCGAGCCGGTCGGGCATGATGCGGCCCGGGCTGGCCTCGAAGGTGGATTCGTCGAGGATGTCCTTGACCATCTGCAGGGCGATGCGGTTGCGGTTGGGCGTACCGGCGCGAAGCGCTGCCGCCAGTTTCTTGACCTGGTCCTTCTTGATCCGCGCCGGCATCGGGGGTTCGTGCGGGTCCACCACGCACTCGACGATGACCGGGCCGCTGGCAGCCAGCGCCCGCTTCATCTGATCGGGACAGCGGGCCGGGTCCTCAATGCGGACGCCCGTGGCACCGCAGGCTTCGGCGAACTTGACGAAGTCCATCGGGGCGAAGTTCACGCCATATTCGGGGTTGCCGAGAAAGACCATCTGCTCCCACTTGATCAGGCCGAGGGTGTCGTTGCGGACCACGACGATCTTGATCGGGAGTTGATGCTGCACCGCGGTGAGCACATCGCCGAGCTGCATGGTCAGTGACCCGTCGCCGGTGAAGACGACCACCTGACGGTCGGGGTAGGCGGCCTGAGCCCCGATGGCGTACGGCAGGCCGGCGGCCATGGAGCAGTTCGTGCCGGAGAAGCTGAAGGCCTGACCCTGCCGCACTTTGATCTGGCGAGCGGCCCAGGTGGTCACGGTGCCGGAGTCGCCGCAGACGATTGCGTCGGGGGCGAGTGCCTCGTTGAGCGCCCATGCGGGGACCTGTGGCTTCATCGGGATGTCCGGCGACGAACCGCGCTCGGCCATCAGTTCCCACCACTCGCGCATGCCGGCCTGCGCCTGGTGCAGGAAGTCCCGGTTGTCGTTGCGGGACAGCAGCGGTCGCAGGGCCGCGAGGGTGGCGCGGGCGTCGCCGGCCAGCGCGACGTCGACGGGGTGACGCAGACCGATGCGCTCGGGCTTGTCGTCGATCTGCACGCAGACGGCCTGCCCCGGCTTGGGGTAGTACTCGATGTAGGGCATGGTGGAGCCGACGATGAGCAGCGCGTCGCACCGCTCGAGCGCTTCCTCGGATGGCAGGGAACCGACCAGCCCGATCGGGCCGGTGGTGTAGGGGCTGTCATCCGGCACGCAGTCCTTGCCCAGTTGGGCCTTGATGATCGGGGCGCCGAGCACCTCGGCCACCGCTTCGAGTTCCTCGCCCGCGCCGCGGGCTCCGGCTCCGGCCAGGATCGCGACCTTTGTCCGCCCGGCCAGCGCGGCGGCGGCGGCCGTCAGGTCGTCGCCCTGCGGCACTCGAATCGGAGGGCGCCAGGTGGTGGAGGTGTGGCCGGGTACGTTGCGCAGGTAGCGAGTGCCGGATCCGGCGGGGGCGGCCTGGTAGTCGATCGGGAAGGCCAGGTGCGCGGGTCCGCGTTCGGCCAGGGCGGTGCGCACGGCGTAGTCGACGACGTTGACGACGTGGGCCGGGCCCATGATCCGCTGGTTGTAGACGGTGACGTCGTTGAACAGGTAGTCGGTGTTGACGTCCTGCAGGTAGCTGGTGCCGATCAGGTCGTGGTAGGACATGCCGGTGATGGCCAGCAGCGGGGCCTGTTCGACGCGGGCGTCGAGGAGCCCGTTGAGCAGGTGCGCGGCACCCGGGCCGGAGGTGGAGAAGCAGACGCCGAGCCGGCCGGTGAACTTGGCGTAGCCGACGGCCGCCATGGCCGCGACCTCCTCATGGCGGACATGGATGTAGCGGATCCGGTCGGTCGTCTTGCGCAGCGCGTCGACCAGCCCGTTGATGCCGTCGCCGGGCAGCCCGAAGATCGTGTCGACGCCCCAGTCGATGAGCCGCTCCACGAGCGCGTCGGCGGCCGTACGTTCCTCAGCCATGTCGCTTCGGTCTCCTCATGATGTGGCGGCGGCGTGCCCGCCAGCGGGTGACGGCGGCGGCGCCTGCGACGGCGAGCAGCGCCGAGGCCGAGGCCGTGGCGACGCGTGCGCCTGCGCCGGCGTGCCGGGCCGGGACGGGAATGCCCTGCTCCTCCGGTCTGCCTGCTGGGCCCTGGGGGCCGCTGCGGGCAGCCATGCTGATGACCTCGGCGAGGTGCAGCGCCTCCCGGTCGCTGCCGGCACGGATCTGACCGCGGCAGCTGAACCCATCCGCGACGATCACCGTGGCGGCGCTGCGGGCCCTGATCTCGGGCAGCAGGACCCGTTCCCCGGCCGCCATCGACACCTCGAACTTCTCGCCGGCTTCGTAGCCGAAGCTGCCGGCCATGCCGCAGCACCCGGGCTCAGCCATCTCCACGTTCAGGCCCATGGCCGCGAGCAGCTCGCGGTCCGGATCGAAGCCGATGACGGCGTGCTGGTGGCAGTGGGTCTGGACGAATGCGTCCCGGTGCAGCCGCGGCGGTGTCCAGTCGGGCGCGTGCCGTTGGAGGAACTCGGCGAGGCTGAACGCCTGTGCCTGGAGCCGCTGCGCGCGGTCGTCGTCCGGGAACATCGTGGTCAGCTCGTCCCGGAACACGGCCAGGCAGCTCGGCTCCAGTCCGACGAGCGGCACCCCACGCTCGATGTCGTCGGAGAGTACGTCGAGGATCTGGAGCAGATACCGCCGGGCGAGGTTCAGCATGCCGTAGTCGTAGAGGGGCCGCCCGCAGCACAATCCCCGGCTGGGCATCTTGACCTGGAACCCCGCCGATTCGAGGACCTCGACCGCCGCGACGCCGACGCGAGGATCGAAGAAGTTCGTGAACGTGTCGGGCCACAGGAG
Source organism: Micromonospora sp. NPDC006431 (assembly GCF_042870725.1). Taxonomy (NCBI): domain Bacteria; kingdom Bacillati; phylum Actinomycetota; class Actinomycetes; order Micromonosporales; family Micromonosporaceae; genus Micromonospora; species Micromonospora sp. NPDC006431. The sequence goes on along the minus strand of NZ_JBIAHQ010000019.1, from coordinate 69,678 downwards.
CACCGCCGGCCCGTCGGGGTGCCGCGGGCGATGTTCGGCGAACCAGGAGGCGAAGGTTCGCGCCGCGAACACCGGTGCTGCCCGGTCGCGGGCGATCCCCCCGACGGCCTTGACCGCGGTGCCGAGCACCGGGGATTGCGTGGCGAGATTGGCCAGCCGCGGCACGCGCGAGGCCAGCCTCGCCCACACGTTGATCAGTCCGAGGGCGTACGCCTGGCGTGGTCGCAGCCTGCCGGCGTAGTGGTGGTGCAGGAACTCGGCCTTGTAGGTGGCGACGTCGACCCTGACCGGGCAGTCGCCCTTGCACCCCTTGCACGCCAGGCACAGGTCGAGCGCCTTCTTGACCTCGGGACTGCGCCATCCGCTGGTGACACTGCCCGAGGAGTCGGCCATCTCCTGCAGCAGCCGCGCCCGTCCGCGCGTGGTGTGCTTCTCCTCCCGGGTCACCATGAAGCTGGGGCACATGACGCCACCCTCGGTGTGGCGGCAGACCCCGACGCCGAAGCAGCGGCCGACGGCCTCGGCGAAACTGCCGCCGTCCTCCGGATACCGGAACGCCGTCTCCAGTTGGCGCGGCCGGAAGCTCGTGCCCTCCCGCAGGTGTGAATCGAGGGGGTACGGGTCGATGAGCTTGTGCGGGTTCATCCGTCCCTGGGGATCCCACACTCGCTTGAACTCGGCGAACGCCTCCATCAGCCGGGGTGGGAACATCTTCGGCCACAGCTCCGCGCGGCCGTGCCCGTCCCCGTGTTCCCCGGACAGCGAGCCACCGAACGACACCACCAGGTCGGCGGCCTCCTCCATGAACCGGCGGAACTCGCGTACGCCGTCGGCGCTGCGTAGGTCGAAGTCCAGCCGGCAGTGGATGCAGCCCTGCCCCCAGTGGCCGAACAACACACCGTCGTAGCCGTGCCGGTCGAGCAGACCGGTGTACGCCCGCAGGTAGTCGCCCAGGCGTTCGGGCGGCACGGCGGCGTCCTCCCAGTTCGGCCATCCGGGGTGACCACCGAGCCCAATCGGCATGCGGGTGGTCCCTGCCGAGTGCTTGCGGATCTCCCATACCGCTGTCTGCTGCCGCGGGTCCTCGTAGCACCGATGCTCGGGTGCGTTGGGGCGCTGGCGCAGCGCCGCCATCAACTGCTCGGCTCGCTCGTTGGCCTCCGCCTGGGTGTCGCCGCCGAACTCGACCAGCACCCAGGCCACGCCGGCGGGCAGCAGCCGCGGATCGCCGTACGCCATGTGCTTCGCCTGAAGGTTCTGCACCACGTGTCGGCTGGTGAACTCGACCCCGATCGGCCCGAATTCCATCAGCCACACGGCGTCGTCTCCCGAACTGGGAATGTCGGGATAGCCGAGTACGACCAGTGTCCGTGCCGGTGGCGAGGGGACCAGCCGGCAGTCCGCCTCCAGCGTCAGCGCGAGCGTCGACTCGGAGCCGACCAACGCGCGGGCGACGTGGAAGCCGTTCTCCGGCAGCAGTTGATCGAGGTTGTATCCGGACACCCGGCGGGGGATGTCCGGCATCCCGGACCGGATCACGTCGGCGTAGGTGTCCCGGATGTGCCGCAGGCCGGCGTAGATAGCACCCCGGCGCCCGCCCAGCCCGATGATCCGCTCGATCTCGTCCTCGCCGGTGGCGCCGACCCGCATCCGAACCCCGTCGTAGGTGATGATGTCGAGCTCGTGGACGTTGTCCACGGTCTTGCCGCCCATCACCGAATGCGTGCCGCAGGAGTTGTTGCCGATCATCCCGCCCAGCGTGGCGTGGTCCAGCGTCGCCGGGTCCGGGGCGAACGTGAGGCGATGGTGTCGCGCCGCCCTGTTCAGGTGGGTGCAGATCAGGCCCGGTTGTACCCGCGCGTGGCGCCGCTGCGGGTCCAGGTGGACGAGTCGGTTCATGTACTTCGAGAAGTCGAAGCAGACGGCGGCGTTCACCGCCTGCCCGGCCAGAGCCGTACCGCATCCACGACCGAACACCGGCGCTCCATACCGCCGGCAGACCGCCAGCGCCGCCTCGACGTCTTCGGCATGCCGGGGCAGCACGACCCCGATCGGCAACTGGCGGTAGATCGAGGCGTCGAAGCCGTACATGGCCCGGTCACCCGACCCGAAACGGACCTCGCCGCGCACGACGCGACGCAACTCGCGCCCGAGTTCCGCCGCATAGCCAGGCGGCGGCCCCGAACGCGCCCGATCTTCCTTACTGATCATCGATCTACCTCGGTCAAGGTCGGCAGGTGGGCGCGCGGGTCCGCGACGTGTCAGGTGGCCTGTCCCGTGACCCAGGCCGGGGGCATCAGCACCGTGCTCGACCCCCTTCCGGGCAGGCAGCGACCGCTCCGGCGAGCGGTCACCCCCGGTGTATCCCGTCCCGCCGGGCGGCCGTAAGTGCGCGCCGCCGGTAGGTGACGGCAGCACTCACCGGTCCAGGCGAGGCGTCGCCGGTGCCCGGCGCCGGATGGGCGGGGACGCCCGTCTGGGAAGTTCAGCCGTGGCAGCGCGGTATCTCGTATCCGGCCGGTCCGGGAGGGATGAGCGAAAGTCGGAGCGGCGGCGCCTGCCAGGCGACCGCCGCGCCCCGCAGTATCCGGTACAGCTCCGCGCCCGTCGTCCGCGGTGTCTCACCATGGAGAAACGCGACGAGTCCCCGCTGCACCCGGCTGCGGTCGAACGCGTCCCCGTGCAAGGCGACCACCAGGACGAACGGCACGCCCAACGGGTTGCCCGGCCGATCGGCGAGGGCATCGCTGAGCGTCACGAATGCCACCATGCGTACCCCCGGGACCGGGCAGAACATCTGATCGCGGTAGCGCTGTGGGTTGCCCAGGAGCGAGTGGATGAGCGGTTCGTCGGTGCTGATCGGCAGGCCGCTGGACCACCTGGCGACCGTCAGGATCGCCCGCAGCTGCGCGCCTGCGGCCAGTCCCCAACCGCGTCCGTCGCCGGACGGTGGGAAGGCGGCTGCGGATGGGTTGGGCACGGGGCTGAGCAGGATGACCGCAACCACGGCCGGGTGCGGACGCGTTGCCAGGTAGGTGCGGACGACGAGGGCTCCCTCACTCTCCGCGAGCAGGGCCACCGGCTGACCGGTGCGGTTGTGCACCTCGGAGACCTGTGCGTCGAGCAGTTTCGCGCTGCTCTCCAGCGACTGCTGGGTTTGCTGCGCCCGATACGGCAGCGGCCGCCCGCCGGAGTCGAGGCCGGCGTAGGAGAATACTTCGAACGGGATGCTGTCGGCGATCTGCTGGCCGCCGCCGACTGGCGCGCCGTCGCCGACGGAGTCGTAGCCACCCACGAAGATGAGTGCCTGAGGCGGCCTGCCGCCGGGGCCGATAGCCAGTGGGGGCGGCGGTTGCCCGGCGACCTGGGCAGCGGTCCTGGCCAGGAACCCGGCCGGGGCGATGCCGAGCAGCAGCCCGACGGCGACCAACGGGGCGACCGGGACCCGGACCAGCACGACGCGTGCCGTCAGCACCGCCGCGAGCAGGCGCCGCCAGAGCCAGCCGTTCACGACGCCGGCGAGGGCGGCCAGCACGATGGGCAACGGGCCCGGCGCGGCGGACATGAGCACGGAGGCAATGGTCAGGATCAGGAACGACACCACGGCCCAGAGCACGGCGGCCGGCGGCGGTAGCCCCCGCCACCAGTCGGGCACCAGGCCGGCCCGCTGTCCGACGAGGACGAGCACGAAAACCACACCCACATCGGCAATGAAGAGCCAGGACAGCGAGGTCGCGGCGAGTGCCACCGAGAGCGCGGCCCAGGGCAGCATGACAACGGCCAGGACGGCGATGCCCGCGATGCCGGTGAGCAATGCCCTGCCCACCGCCGGGCGCCGTCCCGCCTGCGGCGGCCAGGCGACCAGCACGATGGCAGCGGTCCACACACCGCGCCCGACCACCGTGGCGATCAGCTCGCCCGTGAACTGCGGCCACGAGTCGTGATAGACGGAGATCCAGCGCAGGTCGTGAAAGGTCGCGAAGGGCACCGGCGCGCTCGCCTGCGGAGCCAGCCCCACCGCGGACCGGAGGCCGAAGCGGCTCGACAGCACCGCCTCCAGGATCGGCGGAAGTGTGGTCAGGGTAAGGAGCGCCAGGAGGCGTACGGACGCCGATCGCAGCACGACCACCGCGCCGACCTCCTGCTCGCCAGGCGTGCCGCCACCCAGAACTGGGCTGCTCAGGTGAGGATGGACAGCATATTATCGGCTTTCTTCCTCCTATCTCCGGCATTTGGGGCGTGCCGAACACTAGGGGCTCAGCAGGTGGCGGGGCGGGGGAGGGGGTCGTGGCGTCCATGCTGCCGTCGTCAACCCGGCTGAACCGCCGCGCGTACCCCCGTGCCGGCCAGCACAAAAGATCTTGAGGCGGTGTCGTATCCGCCGCTCCGCCGGTCGTCTAGCAGGTGACAGCACCGCAACGAGACCGACGGGAGTAGATCATGAAACCGGTCATGGACAGCCTGGACATCGTCGTCGCAGACATCTCCGCCACGATCGAGTTCTACCGGCGGCTGGGCCTGGAGTTCCAGGTTGACCCGAGCTACGCCGAGCACGCCGGATGCGACCTGCCGAATGGGCTGCATCTGATGCTGAACCAGGAGAAGTTCACCGCGATGGCCCGCCCAGGTTGGACCCGTGGCGCGGGTAGCCCACCGGTCTTCCTGGCGTTCCGGCTCGACAGCCCGGCCGACGTCGACGCCACGTACGCCGAGCTCACCGGGGCCGGATACACCGGGGCACGGGAGCCGTGGGACGCCTTCTGGGGTCACCGCTACGCCACCGTGCTGGACCCGGACGGCAACGGCATCGACCTGTACTGTCCGCTGCCCGGCCACAGCTGAGAAGGTGAGAGCCGTGAAGTACGTGCTGATGTTCGCCGAAACCGAGCAGTTCGCCGCCGACCTGGCCGCGATGGACGAGACCGAACGCGAGCGGGCCTACGGACGGGTGCGGCAGTGGTTCACCGACAACGCCGACAAGATCACCTCGCACACGCACCTGATGCCCGCCCACACCGCCACCACCGTCCGGCTCGACCAGGCCGAGCCGGTGATCACCGACGGGCCGTTCGTGGAGGGCAAGGAAGTGATCTCCGGTTTCGCCGAGATCGACGTCGCCGACCTGGACGAGGCGTTGCGCATCGTCGCGTCGTGGCCGGCGTGCCCGCTGGTGGAGATCCGCCCGATCGCAGGATGAGTCGGGATGCCGGGGTGGAGTTGGCCCGCGTGGTGCGCGAGCACGCGGGCCGACTCGCCGCCTCTCTCGTGTCGCTGATCGGTGACTTCTCCGCCGCGGAGGACCTCGTCCAGGACGCGGTCGAGGCAGCGCTGCAGCACTGGCCGATCGAGGGGATCCCGGCCAACCCGGACGGCTGGCTCTACACGGTCGCCCGCCGCCGGGGCCAGGACGCGCTGCGCCGCAACGCCCGCTTCCGGGACAAGCTGGAGCTGGCCGCGTGGCCGCCGCAACCGGTGCCGGACGACCGGCTACGGCTGATCTTCACCTGCTGCCACCCCGCGCTGCCCCGCACCGCCCAGGTCGCCCTCACGCTCCGGGTTGTCTGCGGCCTGACCACCGCGCAGATCGCCAAAGCGTTCCTCATTCCCGAGACCACGGTGGCGCAGCGGATCACCCGCGCCAAGCGGAAGATCAGCGACGCGGGCATCCCATACCGGATCCCCGCCGCCGACGAACTCGGTGCACGCCTGGTAGAGGTGCTGACGGTGGTGTATCTGCTGTTCAACGAGGCCTACCTACCGACCAGCGGTCAGCGCGCTCAAGCGCAGCACCTTGCTGCGGATGCCGAGTTCCTGGCCACCCTGCTCGCCGGGCTGATGCCGAACGAGCCAGAGGTGCTCGGCCTGCTCGCGTTGATCCGGTTGCACCGTGCCCGCGAAGCCGCCCGCTTCACCCCGGACGGGCAGATCATCCAACTGCCCCACCAGGACCGAAGCCGGTGGGACCGGGACGTCATCGTCGATGCGACCCGGCTGATCGCCAAGGCCGCAAGCCTCAAGAAGCCCGGCCCGTATCAGCTGCAGGCCGCGATCGTCGCGGTGCACGCAGAGGCCGGCCGGTGGGAGGACACCGACTGGCAGCAGATCCTGATCCTCTACACGATGCTCGACCGGCTCGCACCGTCGCCGGTCACCAAACTGCACCGGGCCGTCGCCCTGCGGTATGTGGCCGGGCCGGATGTGGCGCTGGCGGCAGTCGGCGAACTCCGCCAGGCCCTCAACGGCTATCACCTGTGGCACGCCACCCGGGCTGAACTGCTCCGCGACCTCGGCCGCCCCGACGAGGCACACGAGGCGGACGGGCGGGCGCTGGAGTTGACCGCCAACCCGGCCGAGCAGTCCTTGTTGCGGCGGCGGATCAGTTGGGCTTGACCGCGTGGACGCGTTCGACGGTGCCGGCCTTCAGCCTTTCTGTCTCGACGATCTCGAAGCCCGCGGCCCGCACGAGGGGTAGCTGGCGGCGGGTGAAGTGCTCGCCGGCCGCGCGAATGGTGACCCGGTCAAGGAGCCACTGGGCGGCGTAGATCGGTGGCCAGGTGCTGCCGATGTGGTCGAGCAGGAGCAGCCTGCCGCCAGGTACGAGGACGCGCTTCATCTCGCCGATAGCCTTCACCGGGTGCGGGATGGCGCACAGCGACAGGGCGCAGACCACTGTGTCGAACGACGCGTCGTCGAACGGCAGGCGCTCGGCGTCGCCCTGGTGCAGGTCGACCGAACGGCCGAGGTCGGCGGCGCGCTGCCGGGCGATGCCCAGCATCGCCGGGCTCAGTTCGATCCCGGTAAGCGTCGCGTCGGCGGGATAGTGCGGCAGGTTCCGGCCGGTGCCGATGGCGACCTCCAGCACGCGACCGCGGGCGCGGCCGCCCAGCCACTCCCGGCCGCCGCCGAACTGGATCCGCTCGAGGAGAGCGATCTGCCTGTCGTAGCTGGGTGCGGCCTTGTCCCAGACTCGCCGCTGCTTCGCGGCCGGGGTCTCACCGGTCTTCCCCTTGGCGGTGCTGCTCATGATGGTGGTCCTTCCACGTTGGCGGGGTGGAGAAGGGTGCGATCCACATCGGAGGAGACGGCAGCGTCGATCACTCCCGTGACCGCCTGGCGGACTCGGGCGGCGGCTCTGGCGGGGTCGGGCTGCCCGGCGTCGAGCCAGGCGATGATCGCCTCGATCGCCACCACCGGGGCGAGCTGGGCGGCCCAGCGCGCCAGCGGCTCGTCGGGTACGACCGTCGAGATCTGCAGGTACGCGGCGGCGGTGATGTCGGCGCGGAACTTCTCGATGCGCTCTTTGAACTCCGGTTCGCGCAGGGCGTGCTGAAACAGCAGCCGGAACCCGGCCGGGGACTCGACCGCTGCCCGAAGGAGGCCGTCGGTGCTGGCGTCGGTGAACCCACCGACGGGCTCTTCGACGTGGGCGTCCAGCCGGGCGCACATCCGGTCAAGAACCGCCTGGTACAGGTCGGTCTTGGAGTCGAAATGGCGGTAGAGGATCACCCTGGTGATCCCGGCCTCGGTGGCGATCTCGTCCAGGCCCGTCGCCGCGAAACCGGACCGGGCGAACGCTTCGGTCGCCGCGGCGAGGATCTGTTCCCGCCGCTGTGCCCGGGGCAGGCGGCGTCCCGGCTCCGGTTTCTCGTCGGCCACGATCACCCTTCCCGGCTTGTTGACTTCGAAGTATACATATGCCCACTGCCTTTCAAGGTCCAATTGGTGGGCTTCGATGGACGACCCGGCCTGAGCTTGTCTGCGCCTTCCCCCGAGTCCCGGTAGGGCCGCCAGAAGTTGCCACCTCCCGCTTTGGCCCGGCACGGTTCGGGCGGCCCTGCTACGACGCAAGGAGGAGTTGAGCCGACTTCCGTGAGCCGCGAGCGTCGCACTCATCGGTTGAGCGTGCATCCCGGCGGCCGGGACGGCACCGGCTGTCGTCCCGGAGGCCGCGGCTCGCTCGGGGTCGTTGAGCATGCGGAGCCACTCGGCTGGCGGTAGCAGTCACGCCAGTTCGGCGATCACTGCGCGGACCATCCGGCGGCCGTGCTCGGCCATTCGCGGGAAGGTGTGCCGGTAGTAGTCGAGGCCGGTCAACGACGGTGCGAGGGCCCAACCGCAGGCGCGGCGCCAGGTAGCGTCGTCGTACCCGATCGCCTCCCGGTAGGCTTCCCGGGCCGCGCCGGTGAAGGTCCATAGCGCCGGAGCCACGTCCGGCGCCGGATCGCCGAGACCGAGTGCGCCGAAGTCGATGACCGCGGCCAGTCGGCCGCAGTCGGTGATCAGGTTTCCCGGTTGCAGATCACCGTGGATCCATACGGGGTCCCGGTCCCAGTCAGGCGCAGCCAGACAGATGTCCCAGGCCGCCTCGGCCGCGGTCACGTCGAAGCCGTCGTCATGCTCGGCGAGCCGGGGCAGCACTCGGCGGACGTTTTCATCGGCGTGGAGCAGGGCGGACCCGCGGGTACCCGGTGGCTTGAGCGGGCCTCCGGCCGGCTCCACCCTATGCAGGGCGCGAACGAAGGCTGCCACATCGCGGGCCAGGAGCACGTCGTCGCAGCCAAGCCTGGGAGGCGTGTCCCCCACGACCCACGGCACCACGGTCCACCGCCATGGATACCCCGCGCCCGGCTCGCCCACGTGCAGCGGAACTGGAATCCGCACCGGCAGGTGGGACGCGAGCAAGGGCAGCCACCGCGCATCCGAATCGGCCTGGTCGACCGCCCCGGCAATCTTGGGCATCCGGGCGACGAGTTCGTCGCCGAGCCGAAAGAGTACGTGGTCAGTGCCCTCCAACGCGTCGGGTAGGGGCGCCACGGGAAGGTCGACCCACTGCGGACACTGGGCCGCGACCAGGCGGCGCACCTGATCGGCGGTCGCTCGAATCTCGTCCTCATGGATGGGCACGGCTGGCACGCTAGTGCGGTCAGACGGTGTGGTGCCAACCGATTGGGTGGCCGGCACCGACGCAACCTCACCTGCCCGGCGTGCTCGGCGGCAGGAGCAGGTTCAGCTGGCGCTCGCCGCTGTCGCCACGGTTCACCAGTGGTAGACCAGGTTGACGGCTAGGGTGGCCACTGCAGTGGAGAAGAACACGGCCCATCCCACGAGCTGGCGGGAACCCACTCGCAGGTGCGCAATGAGGGCGCCGAGGAAGTACAGCACGAGGCCAGCGGCCGCGAGTGTCCCCAGCAGTGGCACGGCGAACCCGACCAGCAGCCCCAAGGAGCCCGCCGCCAGCAACATGCCCAACATCGGTACCCACGACCGGGGCACGCGCTTCATGTCCGCCTGGGCCTTCGGGTAGTCGTGGCCGCTCAGGTAGGTGACGGCGGCGATGCCGTTGAAGACCGACGCGATGATGGTGACCGTGACGTAAGCGGTGAACATGAGGCCTCCTGGTTGCCGACTTCAAGGACGAGCTGTCACCGCCGGATGTGACGTGCCGTGCGGTGACCTGAAGCACAAGCACTGGCCGGGCCCGGCCTGCTCCAGTGGTCCTGGAGCAGGCCGGGCCCGATCGGAGGGAGTCAGCGCAAGCGCGGGTCGTTCCCGGCCCGGGTGTCCACGGTCAGGGACAACGCGCGGGCGATGTCGCCCCAGGAGACGTAGGAGAAGTTCGTGGCATCGCGGTCGTCGTCCACGTCGGGCCCGGTTTCGGGCTCGTCGTGCGTGACGAACAGGCCCTGCCGGTAGTTGCCGACGGGGCGATTCGTCACGGCGAGTCCGTCGGAACCGTTGATGTCGTCGGCGCCGCTGACGCCCTTGACCCGGAAGCTCCCCCGTGCATCGTTTACGCCCTGGCGCTCGTAGACCGCGAACGTGTCGTCGCCCTGGCTCGACACGAGCACGTACCCGGTGGAGCCGGGCCCGTAGTAGATGTCGACGCCCTCGGCGTCGGCCGTGAGCAGGTTGCCCCCGTAGCCCTTGTCGTTCGGGTCGATCGGCCGGCATTCCTCGGTCTCGCTGTCGTAGACGTCGTGGATCCCGAAGTCCTTGACGCGGTCGATGAGCTTCGGCTGGTTGCCCGAGCCGAGCGGCAGCTGCAGCCGCCACAGTCCGACGTCCTCCTGCGCGGCGTAGAGCACGCCCGACGCCTGGTCCACCGCGACGCCCTCGAGCTGCGGGGGCACGCCTGGCTCCTCGCAGGGAACCCACGTCGTCCCGTCCGGCAGCGGGAAGGTGCTCGGCATTTTGAGCCGCTGGGTGCCCGTGTAGCCGAGCTTGCCGCCGATCTCGACGATGCGCGCGGTCGCGATGGTGGTCGCCCCCTCCTGGGTGACGACGGCGTACGTCTCGCCGGGCCGCGGCTGCCAGATGGCGAGGCCGTACGCGGTGTGCTCCTCGTCGACGGCCTGACGGTCGGGGTTGAAGAGGAAGCTCTGGTCGGCGGCGGTGACCTCGGTCACCGGGGAACGCGCCGCCGCCCCGGCCGGGTCGACGACGAAGAAGCGGAGCTGGTCGTTGTAGCGGTCCGAGACGACGGCGACGTCGACCAGACGACCCGCCAGGCGGATGCCGTAGGCGATGTCCACGTTGTTGTAGCGGCCGGTGGTGGTGTCGACCCGTGGTGCTTCGGTGGCGGGCAGCGACTGGAGCTCGCGCGAGCCCATGTCGTAGACGCGGAGGCCGCCCTCCTTGGCGGTCACGATCACCAGCGACTTTCGGGAGTCGGCCGGGTGGACCCAGATGGCCGGGTCGTCACCGGAGGCGTTCCCGCCGGCGTCGTCGTCGTACAGGATCGGGGTTTCGTTGTCCGTGGTCACCACTGCGGGCTGGGCGGTGGCGGCGCGGGCGCCCCCGTGAGGTGGAGCGAGCAGCGCGGCGACGACTGCGCCTACCGTCAGTGCGGCATTCAATGTGTACGTCACGGCAGCAACCCTGCGGGACGGAGATTGACGCCGGTCTGACCGCCGGTTGCCGTAGGTGAAACTCGAGGGTTGCCGCCTCGGGTCGGGTCAGCTCCGGTTGACGGCGGGGTAGCCCGCCCACCATTCCGGGTACCGGCCGTCGGCGAACCGGACGTGCGCCACCCCGTTCAACACCGCCTGCCGGTCGAGGTTGACGCTGTCGCCCACCTGGTAGTCGGTGACCACCGACCGCATCGACCCGGCCGCGTCGATGGCGTACGCGGTGAGTGGGGTCACCGCGACCGTCGCCGGCCGCAGGATCCGGTATCCCATCGGGGCGGCCTCGCCGACCTGGTACGAGTGCTGTCTGAGCTCCTTGAGGTGGTAGCCGGCCAGCGTGCCGGCACTGATCTGGTACCAGGTCCCGTCCTGCCGGCGGACCTTGAGCCGGGCCGCCGACGGCGCGCTGCTCCGCCGCGACAAGCTGATCGTCCGGGTGGCGGTGACGTTGCCGGCGCTGTCGAACCGGTACCCGGTGTGTCGGCCGGGCTGGAGCGCGACGCTGCCGGTGACGCCGTGTGGCGGAAAGTCGGCGTAGTAAAGCTCCGCGATCTGAGCGAACACCGGGTCGCCGGTGATCGCGTAGCACTGGATGTGCTGGGTCATGTGGATGGTGTGGTAGGTGTTCGCGTCCGACCGGTGCCGCAGGCAGTACTTGCTGCGCCAGTGCCGGTTGCGGATGTCGGCGTAGACGTCACGCATCGTGGTTAGCGCGCCCTGCAACAGCACCTTGGCGCGTTCGTCCCCGGTCATCGCCCAGTAGTCCCACAGCCCGAAGGCGGCGAAGTTGTGGCCGTTGTAGGTGAGGTCGCCGGAGATCCGCTTCGGGTTCGCGTACTCCTCGAGCCAGAGCCGCCCGGCCACCACGTACACCCCCCAGGGCCTACCGGCGACCGGGGGCACCAGGAACGAGGCGAACGTGGCGTTGGCCGCGTTCCGCCACCGGGCGCCGCCGGTGGTGCGGTAGAGCCGGCAGAACAGGCTCAACGCCTGCCCCTGCGCCATCATCGAGTACCACGGGGGGTCGTAGATCTCCTGGCTGCCGTGGAGCTGGAAGCGGAACGGGTACGGGTAGAACCAGCCGCCCCCGTACCCCACCCGGCGGTCGATCAGCCGTTGGGCCTGCTTCTTCGCCCGGTTCAGGTAGGCGACGTTGCCGGTGATCCGGTATGACTCGACCAGCGCGAGTCCGTACTGTGCCTGGTCCACCGGGTGGTCGTAGAGCCGGCCGTAGCGCAGCGTCATCCGGACGCCCGAAGTGTCGTGGACGCCGGTGTCGACGAGCGGCATCGGGTTGCGCAGGTAGTAGGGGCGGATCGTGTCCGGCAGGTCGCGGATCTCGAACGGGTGGTACGAGAAGTCGAACGGTACGCCGCTCACCGCCCTCGACTGGGACCGCGCCGTGACGCCCGGCACGGATGCCCTACGCGGTGCGAGCCGCCGCGCGTCGGCGGCGGACAGCGCGGGTACGTCGTACAGGGCCGTCGGGTCCGGCGTCGGGGAGATCTCGAACGCCGGATCGATGATGGGACCGGCGGAACCCAGGAACGCGCGGCCGGGCAGGAGCGGTTCCGCCCCGGGATCGCCGGGCGGCCGGGCTGCGGCCGGCTCGTCGAGGAGCCACAGCCCGCCGGTGGCGAGCCCGGCACCGAGGACGGCCCTTCGCGACCAACGGTGCGCGCGCAGCGCCTCCGCTGCCGGTTCCTGACTCACCATGGGCACCCCGCTCAACTCGGTGGTTCGGGCTACCGGTTTTGTAGCACGTCAGGGTCCGGATGTCCGGCCGCTCGCCGGCGTCCGTGGTGTCGGTCGCCGTTGCCCGCCGCGTCGCCCGGTGCGGGATCCTGACCACTGAGCGGCGGCTTTCATTCATCCATTTGAAAGTTGAGCTATTTAGATCTAAAGATTAGAGTGTCGCCATCGATCTTTTGTGTTGCGCGCTCGTACTGGCCGGTCCAGGGGAGGAAAGTCGCACGGATCCTTCCCGGCCGGGCTCCGCCGCCACCCACCAGGAGGAACCATGACCGCACCGAACCGCTGGCGCCGGCGCCGCCGAGCCGCGCTCGCGGCCGCTGGTGCCGCTCTGGCGACCCTGCTCGCCGCAGTCCCCGTCACCTCGGCCACGGCCGCACCCGTCACCGCCGATGTCCCGCCGCAGGAGCCGGGCGTCACCCTGCGCTCGTACGACATGGGCACCCCGCTGTCGGCGCTGTGCACCCTCAAGCCCGCACAGACGCCGAACGTCGACAAGCTCATGCCGCAGATCAACTGGACCACCACGGGCGAGTTCGGCCTGTCCGACCGATTCATCAGCCACGTCATCGCCAACCTCACCGTGCCCACCGACGGGGACTACGCCTTCCGGCTCACCAGCGACGACGGGTCGCGCCTGACGATCGACGACCAGCTCGTCGTCGACCACGACGGCCTGCACGGCGAGACCTCCAAGGAAGGGTCGGTCAGCTTGAGCGCCGGCCTGCACCCGCTGTTCGTCGAGTTCTTCGAGAACGGCGGCGGCCAGGTGTTGCGGCTCGAGTGGCGGCCTCCTGGCGCAAGCGGCTTCCAGCTCGTGCCGACCTCCGCACTGAGCACCGACGCCGGCGTCGTGCGCGTCACCGCCCCAGGCTGGAAGTACTGCGAGGGCGCAACCGACTCGGCCGGCGACGGCCTGCCCCTCGACCGGGTGCACCCTAGCTACAGCCTCACCGACCTGCGTCCCGAGGGCTTCCGGCCGCAGGTCACCGGCATGGCCTTCCTGCCCGATGGCGACCTGGTGATCTCGACCTGGGGCGGCACGGACAACGCGACCGGCGAGGTCTACGTGGTCGGGGGCGTCACCGGAAAGACCGGCCCCGAGCAGGTGACCTACCGCAAGTTCGCGGCGGGGCTGCGGGAGCCCCAGGGCGTGGCGGTGGTCGACGGCACCGTCTACGTCAGCCAGAAGCACGAGCTGACGGCCCTGCGCGACACCGACAACGATGGCGTCGCGGATGACTACCGGACCGTTGCGACCTGGCCGTGGGGCCGCAACTTCCACGAGTTCGCGTTCGGCCTGCTCTACCGGGACGGGTACTTCTATCTCAACCTGTCGGTCGCCATCAACCTGGGTGGCGCCACCACGGTGCCCCAGCCCGCGCCGAACCGCGGCACCTCGATCAAGGTGAACGCCGCGACCGGCGAGATCACGTACGTCGCCGGCGGGCTGCGCACCCCCAACGGGATCGGGTGGGGCCCGAAGGGCGAGGTCTTCGTCACCGACAACCAGGGTGGCTGGCTGCCCGCGTCCAAGCTGGTCAAAATCCAGGACGGCGCCTTCTACAACCACTACACGACGCCGGCCGGGCCGTACGACGACAAGCCGGTGACGCGCCCCATCGTCTGGCTCCCGCAGAACGAGATCGGTAACTCACCGTCCACCCCCGTGCTGCTGAAGCAGGGCCCGTACGCGGGGCAGCTGGTCGTCGGCGATGTGACCTACGGCGGCCTGCAGCGCGTGTTCCTCGAGGAGATCGAGGGGCAGTACCAGGGCGCGGTGTTCCGGCACACGCAGGGCCTGGAATCCGGCATCAACGAGGTGGCCCTCGGCCCCGACGGCGCGCTCTACGTGGGTGGCCTGGGCGCCGGCGGTAACTGGGGCCAGGAGGGCAAGCTCACCTACGGCCTGCAGAAGCTCACGCCCAACGGCACCTCGACCTTCGAGGTCAAGGAGATGCGCGCCTCGCACGTCGGGTTCGAGCTGGAATACACCAAGCCACTGTCCGCCGAGACCGCCGCGGACCTCGCCGACGCGTACCAGGTGACGCAGTGGCGCTACGGTGCCACGAGCCAGTACGGCGGGCCCAAGCTCGAGTTGGAGACGCTCAAGGTGACCAAGGCCGAGCTGTCGGCCGACCGCCGCACGGTCAAGCTGCACATCCCCGGTCGGAAGGAAAACCGCGTGGTGCACGTGCGCTCCCCGCGCCCGTTCTCCTCCGCCGACGGCGAGGAGCTGTGGAACACCGAAGCCTGGTACACGCTCAACGAGATCCCGGGCCGCGTGGTGCAGCCGCAGACGTTCTTCGAGGCCGAGGAAGGCCGCACGGTCGGGGTCGGCATGGCCACCGACCACGCCGCCTACTCCGGCGCAGGCTTCGCCGCGGGCTTTGCTCAGAACGGCTCGTCGACCAGCATTTCGGTCGATGTCCGGGCGAGCGGGACGTACGACCTGGCGATGCGCTACAGCAACGGCCCGAACCCCTACTCGGGTGAGAAACAGCTGAGCCTGTATGTCAACGGCAAACGGGTGGAGCAGAGGGTCTTCCCCTCGACGGTGACCTGGGAGGAGTGGGGAACAGTCACCACCACCGTCCCCCTGAACAAGGGCCGCAATGTGGTCGAGTACCGCAAGGAGGCCGCGGACTCCGGGCACGTGAACCTCGACGTGCTCGCCGTCCGGCCGCACGGCGAGCGCATCACGCTGTTCAACGGTGGCGACCTCACCGAGTGGCAGCACACCGACGGGCGGGAACCCCAATGGCCGGTCGCCGGCGGCGCCATGACCGTCCGGAACGGAGACCTCCGCACGGTACAGGCTTTCGGTGACTTCCGCCTGCACGTCGAGTTCAACCTGCCGCTGTACCCGCCGGACGTGACCGGTCAGGCACGCGCCAACAGCGGCGTGTTCCTGCAGGACCGCTACGAGATCCAGGTGCTGGACTCGTTCGGCATCGACCCGCCGCGGACCAACGACGCTGCGGCCATCTACAACCAGAAGGCCCCCGACGTCAACGCGGCGCTGCCGCCCCAGACCTGGCAGACGTACGACATCCTCTACCGGCAGGCCCGCTACGACGCGGCCGGCAAGAAGGTCGAGAATGCCCGCGTCACCGTGGTGTGGAACGGCGTCACGGTGCACAACGACGTCGAGATCCTCGGTCCGACCGGCAGCAGCCGGCCCGAGGGCCCGGCGGCCGGCGCCATCCGGCTGCAGGACCATGGCAACCCGGTCCAGTACCGGAACATCTGGATCGAGCCGCTTGACCGGTAGGTCCGCCAGCGGTCAGCACGCGGGCGGCCGGGTTCGCCGACCCGGCCGCCCGCGTGGCGGCTGACGAAGCAGACTGCAGCTCGTGACCCGGGCCCGGGTCAGGACGGCCCTTCCGGCTCGGGGAGCGGTGTCGACGATGCCCGCGGCGGGGCGAGGACCAGCACTGCGGGCCACCCGCCGGCGCTCCCGAGCAGTGGTGGCCCGGAGGGTCAGTGGAAGGCGACGTTGTACAGGCGTGCCTTGTAGAACTCCGCCCCGTACGACAGGGAGCGGGTGAACGACCTGGCCCCCGCGGAGTCGAAGAACTGCACGGTCGGGCTGACCCAGTTCCGGTTGTCCCCGTGGTACGTCGCCCCGGTGGCCTGCACCCAGCACCGCTCGCCCGAGCTGTGCTGCGAGTACGACTTCACCGAGTTGTCCGGATAGCTCTGGGTCACGGCGTACGTGGTCTTGTCGATGGTCATCACCTTGCTGCCGTCCGTGGCCAGCATCAGGTTGCTGTCGGCGTAGCTGGCGTCCAGGCTGTGCCCCAGATGGGCACCGATCGAGATCGACCGGGACAGCGACAGCCGTGTGCTGCGGTAGGTGCCGGACACGGTGTAGATCCGGGCGTAGTCCTGGCCGATCGCCCACAGCTTGCCGGAGACGTCGTCCCACCAGACGCCGTGGGCGCCGGGGAAGGAGATCGTCTGGACCAGCGCCAGCGTGCTCGGGTCGCTCACCGCGGTGGGGCCGTAGAGATAGAGGTATCCGCCGGAGGACGCCACCACGATCGCCCCGATGTTCGGGATGCGCTCGATCGCGTGCGGGTTGTTGCCCGGCGTGGCGTACCAGAGGAGGTCGTTGAGCTCCTGCGCCGCCTCGGTGGTCTTGTTCACGATGCCGACCTTGCCGCCGGACGCCGTGACCAGGGCGACCACGCCGAACGCCGACGTGTTGCGGAACTTGACGTCGGAGAGGTTCGACCAGCCGTTCGCGGTGCCTGGGCTGAAGCTCCACTTCAGCGTCGAACTGCTCCAGGCCGAGCCGGACGGATAGATCTGGATCTGGTTGTGATACTGCTCGCAGACGGCCACGTCGTAGGTGGCGTACGCCTGCGCGGGCGCCTCGCCGAGCAGCGCGGCGGCCGGAGCGGCGGCCGCGGCTGCGGCTGCGGCCTTGAAGATCGCTCTTCTACGCAAAACATCCTCCCCGTGGTCCTGAATGGACCAGTCAGGTGGATGCTAACCCCCATCGATTGGTGGTGTCGGCGGTCACCCGGCTCGACCCACGACCGCACCGCCGCCGCCACCACAGCATCATCGACGCGCCCACTACCGCTGAGGCGATGACCTTCGTGGGCGGCTCCGCAGCCCGGGCGCTCAGCCCACGGCCCCGGTGCCGGGCTTGCGCCAGACCGACACGTGGCTCTCGCTGTCAGACGTGAAGGGCGCCCCGTCCCAGCCCGCCACCCGCTGCTCCAGCGTCAAGCCGGCCAGCCGTGCCATGAGGTCGCACTCGGCGGGCCAGATGTAGCGGAAGTTGCTGTAGCCGTAGCGCATGGTCCCATCGTTCAGCCGCCGGTAGTGGTGAGACGTTCCCCGCTGCGTGACCATGTCGTAGGTGTCGAAGCCGGCGTGCCGGTCGGTCACCTCGAACGGCACCGCCGACTGCCCCGGGGGGAACCGCCGGATGCCCGGCACCCACAGTTCGACGACGAAGCGACCGCCCGGCGACAGGTGCCGGGCAGCATTGCGGAAGCACTGCACCTGCTCGTCCTGCGTGCACAGGTTGCCGATGCTGTTCCACACGACGTACACGAGTGAGAACTGGCCGGGGACGGTCGCCGTGGCCATGTCGCCGATGACGACCGGCAACTGCTCCGCGGGCACCTTGCGCCGCAGTCGGTTGACCATCGGCTCCGACAGTTCGATGCCGGTCACGGAGATGCCGCGGGCGGCGAGCGGGATGGCCACCCGACCCGTGCCGATCGCGAACTCAAGCGCGGGGCCGGAACCCGCCAGCCGGGCGAGGAAGTCCACGGCGGGGTCGAGCACCTCAGGTGCAAACATCTCGGCCGAGAGGTCGTCGTACCGCTCCGCGGTGTCCTCGTCCCACAGGTCGCTGCTCGTCACGGGCCGAGCCTGCTCGCCTCCCTGCGCGCACGCCACCTGTTTACCGCAAGGGCGGCGTGCGCCCGTCACCCAGCGCCGGCAGGATGACCCGCTCCAGCAGCGTCACCGGAGTCCGCCACTGGTCGGGGTCGTCGTAGTTGCCGGCGGTGATGGCCACGGCGAGATCCAGGTCGGGCAGGACGATCAGGCGTTGGCCGCCGTTGCCCATCCCGGCCACCAGCCGGTGGCCTGCCATGGTCTCGACGTACCACTGGTAGCCGTACTGGCCGCCCCAGTCGGTCTGCAGGCGGGGCTGCAGCATCGTGTGGATCCACCCGGCGGGGACGATCTGCTGACCGGCCCACGCTCCCTCGGCGAGCACCAGTTCGCCGATTCTGGCCAGGTCGCGCGGTGCGAGCCGCAGCCCGGACGCGGCCGAGGCCACCCCGTCCGCGCCGGTCATCCACTCGAAGCTGTGGATGCCGAGTGGCGCGAACAGCGCCTCTCGCCCGTACTGCGGCAGCGGCTGTCCGGTCCCGGCGGTGATCAGCCGGCCAAGCAGCGCCGCGGCGCCGCCGCAGTAGGACCAGCGCGCGCCGGGTGGCTCGAGGATCGGCCGCTCCAGCACGTACCGGTACCGGTCCGGCGCCAGTTCCATCGCGATTTCGGCGTTGGCCGGGTTGTCGTACGGGAGGTCTTCGCGCCATTCCAGGCCGAGGGACATGGTCAGCGCGTGCTCGACGGTGAGCCGGGCCCGTTCGGGGTCGGCCGCCAGATCGGCGTACTCCTGGAACTGGCGCAGGAGCGGCTCTGCGGGGTGGGGGACGCTGCCCTGGCCGAGCGCGATGCCGTACAGCAGCGCGGTCACGCTCTTGGTGACCGACCGGACGTCGTGCAGGGTCTCGGGTCCGAACTCGACGACGCCCAGCGATGTGCCCCAGTTGAAGTCCTCGCCTGCGCCGTAGTACGCCAGCAGGGTCTCGCCACCACGGACCGCCACGACCGCGTGGAGGCCCTCAACCTTCCCGGCCCGGCGCGTTTCGTGCAGGCGCTCGCACAACTCGGTCGTCATGGACCCTCCTCGGCGGGGTGACACCGTCCTTACGGGATACCACGGTGCTCATCATCGTTCGGTCAACCCCCAGTACGGTTACCTGCCGCAGAGGCCGCGCCCGTATATTCACTGGGGTGAACCTGCCCTTCCCCGGCACCACCACCCAGATTCCCCCGTACCGCCCACGCCCCAGCGTCCGCCCGGCCTGGCTGCTGATCGGGCCGACACTCGCCGCGTCGCTGGGTGCCTTCCTGCTCGCCGTCACCGTCGGGCCGGAAAAGGCCGCGATCCAACGGGAGATGCATCTGCCGGCCTCGGTGATCCCCTGGGTCTTCGTCGCCTACCTGCTGGCGGCGCTACTGGCGGTTCCGGTCGGCGCTCTGCTCGGCCGGCGGTGGCCGACTGCGGTCGCGCTGCCTGCGATCGTGCTGCTGGTGCCCGGATCGCTGCTGACCGCGCTGGCCCCGGGGAGCGGAACGCTGCTGCTCGGCCGCGCGGTGACCGGGGTCGGGGCCGGTCTGGCCTGGGGCGTCACGGCCGTGCTGATCACGCAGGTGGGGGCACGGCGCGGGTTGATGGTGCCACTCGTCGCCGGCGCGGTGGTGCTGGCCTTGGGTCTCGGACCCGTGGCTGGGGCGTTTCTGGGGCGGTCGCTCGGTTGGCGGTGGCCTTTCCTGGCGGCCGTGCCGTTCGAGGTGGTGGCGTTGCTGGTCACCGCGGTGAGCGGGATCATCGTGCTGATGCGGCGCGCGTCCCAGCCGGCTCAGCCTCCGGCCGCACCGTTGGCCTGACGAAACGGGCGGCGCAGGGCAGCCCAGCCGCACCGGCGGCGAGCCCTACTACGTCCGCGAGGTCGAACCGCGCGGCGAACGGCGAGGGCCCCATCGTGGCGGCGGACGATTCGCGCCGCGCGACCTAGGATCGGGCCATGCCCTTGACCCCGGACGACGTCGACCGGTTCGAGGCCGCCAGGCCGCGCATGGAAGCCATCGCCTACCGTCTCCTCGGCTCCGCCACGGAGGCCGAGGACGCTGTGCAGGAGACATTCCTACGCTGGCAGGCCGCCGACGTCGACCGCATCGAGGTCCCCGAGGCCTGGCTGACGAAGGTCCTCACCAACCTGTGCCTCAACCAGCTCACCTCCGCCCGGGCGCGCCGCGAGACCTACGTGGGTCAATGGCTTCCCGAGCCGCTGCTCGCCGGGGACCCGATGCTCGGCCCGGCCGACACCGCCGAACAGCGCGAATCGGTCTCGTACGCGGTCCTCACCCTCATGGAGCGCCTCGCTCCCAACGAGCGGGCGGTGTACGTGCTCCGGGAGGCCTTCGACTACCCGCACCGGGAGATCGCCGAGATCCTCGACATCACCGAGGCCGCCAGCCAGCAGATCTTCCACCGCGCCAAGAAGCACGTCGCGGACGGCAAGGCCCGCACCGAGATCGACGAGGCCGCCGCTCGGCGGATCGTCGAGGAGTTCCTGACGGCCGCCACCAGCGGCCAGACCGAGCCGCTCGTGCGCCTGCTCACCGAAGACGCCATCTCGATCGGCGACGGCGGCGGGAAGGTCCCGGCCCGCGCCAAGGCGTTCGAGGGGGCCGCCGCGGTCGCGAAGTTCCTGCGGGGGCTGTTCAAACCCGGCGAGGCCAAGCGCGCCATCGTCGGCGGCGCGCCCGAGGTCTACGCCTGGACCGCCAACGGCGACCCCGCCGTCGTGGCCGTCCTGGACGGCCGGGTCGTCGGCGTCATGTGCCTGGAGGTCACCGCCGAGGGCATCGCCGCATTCCGCAACCAGGTCAACCCCGACAAGCTGGAACGCGCGACCGTGCACTGGGCGGCCGCCGACCACGGGGAACCCCTGTTCAATGCCTTCTGACCGCCAAGTGAGGTGCTTCACATCGCCTTCCTGTCAGGAAACGGCGGGCCGCCCGGTTCAAGGGGCAAGCCCGCGCAAGACAGGAGCAAGAAAATGCAGCACCGCATCATCGTCCTCGGAGCCGGCTACACCGGAGCCATCGCCGCCGGCCGCCTCGCCAAGCGGCTCCGCCGCGAGGACGTCGCCATCACCCTCGTCAACGCAGAGCCCGACTTCGTCGAACGCGTCCGCATGCACCAGCTGGCGGCCGGCCAGGACCTCAAACCCCGGCCATTCAGCAAAATGTTCGCAGGCACCGGCGTCGAACTGAGGCTCGCCAAGGTCACCGGCGTCGACGTCGACCGCAGGACCGTCGCCGTCACTGACACGAACGGCGCCGCAGAACTCGCCTACGACACGCTCGTCTACGCCCTCGGCAGCGGCTGGAACACCCAAGGCGTCCCCGGGACCGCCGAGCACGCCTATGAGATCGCCAGCCGCCCCGGAGCACTCCGGCTGCGCGAGCGCCTGGCCCGCCTCGACGCCGGGCAGACCGTGGTCGTCGTCGGCGGCGGCCTCACCGGCCTGGAGGCCGCCACCGAGATCGCCGAGGCCCGCCCGGACCTCAAGGTCGCCGTCGCCGCCCACGGCGGCCTCGGCGACTGGCTCTCGGCCAAGGGCCGCGAGCACCTCCGGAAGGTCTTCGGCAAGCTCGGGATCACCGTGTACGAGCGCGCCGCCGTCACCGGCGTCGACGCCGACCGCGTCGACATCGCCGACGGCAGGGCCATCCCGGCCGCGGTCACCGTGTGGACCACCGGCTTCGCGGTCCACCCGATCGCGAAGGCGACCGCCCTGGAGGTCACCGGTACCGGCCAGATCGTGGTCGACGGGACCATGCGTTCGGTTTCGCACCCCGACGTGTACGCCGTCGGGGACGCGGCCTGTGCGCTGGGACCGGGCAACAAGCCGCTGCGGATGTCGTGCGCTTCGGGTACCCCAGCCGCATGGCAGGCCGCCGACGCGATCGCCGCGCGCCTGACCGGCGGGAAGCTCCCCAACGTGCCGATCCGCTACTTCAACCAGTGCATCTCACTGGGCCGCAGGGATGGCTTGATCCAGTACGTCACCGCCGACGACCGCGCCGTGCCGGCGGTCCTGACCGGACGGCTCGCCGCCGTCTACAAGGAGCTGGTCTGCAAGGGTGCCGCCTGGGGCGTCGCCAACCCGATGCTCGGGCTGCCGACCCGGCGCCGCCGGGTCACCGCGGAGCGGGCCGCGGCGGGCCCGGCCGCCAGTGTGCTGGCGTAGCGCACGAAGCGAAGCGGACGCCCTCGTCGCGAGGCGCCCGCTTCGCTGTCGGTGGTCGTCACTCGCACGAAACGTAATTGCAACAGGGTCTCGACAACATGCCACCATGCACCTGAGCATCGAGCGTGCCGACTTCGCTGACCCCAACCTGGGTGCGTTCCTTCGGGCGCATCTTGACGACCTCGCGCCCACAGCCCCGGTGGAGAGTCGGCACGCACTGGACCTCCGTCGGCTGCAGGCACCAGACGTCCGCCTCTGGGTGGCGTCCGTTGGCGACGAGATTGTCGGGACTGGCGCTCTCGCGGCACTGGAGCCGGGTCATGAGGAACTCAAGAGCATGCGGACGGATCCGACGCGACGAGGCCAGGGAATCGCGACTCGGCTCCTCGATCATCTGCTGCGGGATGCCCGTGGGCGCCACATTCGCCGGATCTCCCTGGAGACCGGCAGCATGGATTTCTTCGCCCCGGCGAGAGCGCTGTATGCCAAGGCAGGGTTCGTCTTCTGCTCCCCATTCGGTTCTTACCGGGAGGATCCCAACAGCGTCTTCATGACGAAGCCCCTCTAGAAAGGTCCCCGCGCCAATTTTCGGCGACTACCGCGAGGCGGCCAACGACTCCTCGCAGAATGGACCGGTGCCGGTGGAAAACGTGATCGGCGTCGTCAAGTTCTGAGTCGACATCATTTACGAGCGGGACGGGCGGGCACATGCGGGGAAGGGCCGTGAGACTGCCATGAGCTCTGCCCGATCATCGTCAGAGCGGCTGTACTTCACCGAGTACGGATCGGGGTCGCCGCTCCTGCTCGTGCACGGCTTGATGGTCACCGGCCAGATGTTCGAGCCGGTGATAGAGCATTTCGCCGCCCGTCATCGCGTGATCGTTCCCGACCTGCGCGGCCACGGGCGGAGTCGGGGACTTCCGCCGCCGTACGCGGCCACGCAGCTGGCAGCTGACCTGTCGCAGGTGCTCGACCAGCTGGGCATCGAGTCCACCGCCGTGCTCGGCTACTCGCAGGGCGGTGCGATCGCTCAACAGCTGGTCCTCGACTTTCCCAACCGGTGCGACCGCCTCGTACTCGCCTGCACCTTCGCGTTCAACATGGCGACCTTGCGGGAACAGGTCGAGGGCCGCCTGCTGCCGCTGGTGCTCCAGCTCCTCGGCATGCGGCTGTCGGCGAGGTTGATCGTTTCACCGGCGGCGCTGCAGCTCGGTAGGGAACGTGCCGACTGGCTCGCGGGGCTCATCGCGGACCAGGACCGCAGGTTGATGGCGTCCGCCTGGAAGGAGACGATGGCGTTCGACAGCAGGCGGCGGCTGGGGGAGATCGCTTGTCCGACGCTCGTGATCGCCGCCTCGGATGATCAAGCGGTGCCGATCCACCACGCGAGGATGCTCCACGCGGGCATCGCCGGTGCGGAGCTGGTGGTCATCGGCGCTGCCGGCCACGCGCTCATCTGGACGCACACCGAAGAGTTCGAGCGGGTGACCGACAGCTTCCTCGGGGCCTGACCGGCCGGGGTGCCGGGCACCGGTCGCGGCGGTGCCCGGCACGGCGGTCACCCGCTCGAGCGCCCCGCCAGCAACTCGTCGACCTCCACGGCGGTGGGGGCGGTCGCGGGCCCGTGCCGCGTGACGGCCAGCGCCGCGGCGGCGTTGGCACGACGTACGGCCTGGACCGGGTCGAGACCGCTCACGAGGGCGGCGACGAAGGCACCCACGTGGGCGTCCCCGGCGCCGTTGGTGTCCACCACGGTCACCGGGAAGGCCGGCACGCGCACGGACCGGTCGTCGGTGGCGAGGACGGCGCCCTGCGGCCCGGTACGGACCACCACGCCGGCGCGCCCGGTGCGCGCCGCCAGCGACGCGGCGGCCGCCTCCGGATCGGCGTGCTCGGTGAGGATCCGCGCCTCCCGTTCGTTGCAACTCCACCAGTCGGCACGTTCGTAGACGGACGCCAGGACGGACCCGGGTATCTCGGCGACCAGCGGACCGGGGTCGACGATGACGGTGACCTCCGGGGCGACCGTCGGCAGCCAGGCTGCCAGCGCCGGACCGTTGGACGGGTAGGCCAGGCTGTATCCGGAGACGTACACGACGTCGCCGGGGCTCAGGGCGATTCGGGCCAGGTCCGCCGACCCGAGCCGCGCCTCCGCGCCGACGCTGGTGGCGAACGTGCGCTCGCCGGCCGGGTCGATCAGCGCGACGCTGAACCCGGTGTCGAGCTCCGGTAGCGCCGGCTGCACGAGCTCGACGCCGGCCTGGGCCAACTGCGCGCGGGCCAGATCGCCGAACGGCCCAATGCCGTGCATCCCGGCGTACGCCACGGGCAGTCCCTGGCGGGCGGCGCTCGCCATGACGTTGAGCCCGCCCCCGGCGGTGATCCGGCTGCCGGAGGCGAGCACGTCCCCGCCGACCTCCGGCAGCCGCGGCAGGTACATCACCACGTCGATGACGACGTTCCCGGTGTGCACCAGCCGGGCCGGCCGCCCGGTCACCGCCGGGCCTCCGCGACGGTCCGGTCGCCGGCGGGCGCGTTCCCCTCCGGCGGGGTGGGTCGGGTCCGCCCCGCCTCGCCGCCGCGCCGGCCGCCCGGCACGGCGAGCAGCAGGTACAGGGCACCGGCGACGACGAAGGCCGCGACCCAACCGAGGCCGTTCGTGCCCAGCCAGGAGTCCGCGAGCGGGCCGCTGAACCAGACGTCGTCCGCCGAGGTCGAGGCCGTGGTGAAGAGCAGACCGAAGACGGTGCCGGCCAGCCACGGCAGGAGGGCCGCCCAGCGGACCCCGCCCCGGTACCAGTAGGCGCTGGTGCGGGTGGTGTCCATCAGCCCACGCGGGTCGTACTCCCGCCGGCGGAGCATGTCGGCCAGGAACACCGCGACCCACGCGGTGATCGGCACGGCGAGCAGCGAGATGAAGGTGATGAACGGCCCGTAGAAGTTGCCGGCGATCAGCATGAAGTAGATCCCACCGGCCAGCGTGAGCACGATGTCCAGGCCCACGGCCATCACCCGGCGGGTCCGGATGCCGAGGGTGATCATGGTCAGGCCGGCGGAGTAGACCGAGAGGTTGTTGGAGAGCAGCAGACCGCCGAACGCAGCGAGCAGGTACGGCACCGCCATCCAGGACGGAAGCATCACCTGGATCGCCGAGACGGGGTCGCTGGCGGAGGCCAGGTGGCCGTCGCCGGCCGAGAGCAGGCCACCCAACCCGATGAGCAGGAACAGCGGGATCCCGGCGCCGGCCGAGGCGGCCGCGACGATCCGGCCGCCTGAGACGTTCCGGTGCTGGTAGCGGGCCATGTCGGCACCGGCGTTCGCCCAGCCGATGCCGGTGCCGGCGGCGATCACGCCGATCCCGGCGATGACGACGCTCAGCGGGGCGGCCGGGGCGTCAAGTACGGCCTGCCAGTTCACCCGCGTGATCAGGAACGCGGCGACCACGACGTTCAGCGCGCCGAGGACGTACGTCGCCCACTGCTGGATCCAGACCAGTGTGGCGTGTCCGAGGCCCGAGACGACCAGGGTGAGCGCCACGAAGGCGAGCAGGCAGATCACCGTCAGCACGGGGTTCGCCGTGAGCCCGAACGCGATGTTCAGCAACGCCAGCAGCGCGTACGCGGCGGTGGTCGTGTTGACCGTCTCCCAGCCGACCCGGGACAGCCACGAGACCACCGTCGGCCCGTGGTTGCCGCGGGGGCCGAAGACCGCGCGGGACAGCGTCATGCTGGGCGCGCCGCCCCACTTCCCGGCCACGCTGATCAGGCCGACGAGGGCGAAGGAGCCGAAGGATCCGATCGCGGCCACCAGCAGCGCCTGCCAGATGTTCATGCCGCGCAGCGCGACCAGGGTGGCACCGAGCGGCAGCCCCAGGATGGAGATGTTGGCCGCGAACCAGACCCAGAAGAGCTGGCCCGGCCGGCCCGTGCGCTCGGTGGGGGGCACCGGTTCGATGCCTCTGGTCTCGATGGCGCCGACCCGGTTGGTGTCGGCCGGGATCGTGCCGGCCGGTTCCGTCGTGGACATCGTCATCCTGCCTTTCCCTGCGTACCGGCGTCAGCTGGGCTGACGGAGGGCGAGCAGGCGGGTCGCCAGGTCTGCCAATGGCAGGTGGTTGGTTTTCTCGATCGTTTCCAGCGCGGTGTCCGGGAAGGACGCGACACCGTGGCCGGCGCCGGCGATGGCGCCGACCATGGCGGCGATCGTGTCGGTGTCGCCGCCGAGACCCGCGGCCAGCAGGCAGGCCTGCCACGGGTCGTCGGGGTGCACGGCGAGCACCGCGAAGGCCGCCGGAACGGACTCCTGGGTCGCCACACTCGTCCCGACCAGGCGGTAGATCAGGTCGGCCGCCGCCTCCGGCGTCCGTCCCACGACCAGGTCGGCGGCCCACGCGATCCGGGCCGAGATGTCCGCCGCCGCCACCCAGTGGCCCCGCCCCGCGGCGAGCTGCGCCGCCCGTACGGCGGTCGCGGTCGCGGTCGCGGTGTCCGCGCCGTCCAGGCCGGCGCTGACTGCGGCGGCGACGGCGGCGGCGCCGGCCAGGGCGACGCCGGTGTTGTGGGTGACCCAGCTCGCCTCGACGACCCGGTCGACGAGCCGGTCCAGGTCGGTTGCGGGTACGGCGACGCCTACCGGGGCGATCCGCATCGCCGCCCCGTTGGTCGTCCCGAACCGGCCGGCTTCCTCGAGCGGGCGGCCGGCGGCCACGGCGGCAACCGCGGCCCGGGTCGACGGGCCGAGCAGGTCCAGCGAGCCGCGTCGGCGCATGTCGTCCTCCCACGCGAGCAGCTCCCGGGCGAGACGATGCCCGTCGATGCGGCCCCGGCCGTCGAGAAGGAGCCGCCCGAGCAGCAGTGCCTGCTCGGTGTCGTCCGTCACCGTCCCGGCGGGCATGCCGGGCGCGATCGGCTGGTCCGCCGGCCCCGGCTCGAAACCGGTCAACCGGCCGTAGCGGGCGACGATCTGCTCTCGCGGCATGGACTGGGTCGGCATGCCGAGCGCGTCACCGACGGCGAGCCCGGTCAGGGCGGCGACGGCCCGCGATTCGCGCGTCGCGGCCCGAGCCGGTGTCGACGTACTCATTCCGACGCCTCCCCGAAGCGCAGGTGCAGCCGGAACCGTGCCGGGTCCAGCAGGCTCTCCACGTGCTCGACGAATTCACCGCGCGCGTCCCGGCTCAGCCGCCGGGTGCGCAGGAAGAGCTTGCCGGCGGCGCAGTCGAGCAGTTGGGCGTCGGGCGGTGCGACCTCGGCCAGTTCCACCCACTCCTCGCCCTGCGTCGGAATGAGGCCGGCCGCGCGCAGCGCTGTGTACAGGGACCCGGTGAGGCCGCGTTCGGGCAGGTCGCGCAACGGGCCGACGGCCGGGATCCGGCTCCGCTCGATCGAGATGGCCGAGCCTCCGTCGAGCGACCGGAGCCGGTCGACGGCGACGCATTCGGCGGACGGCAGATCGAACCGCTCCGCCAGCTCGGGCTCGTGGACCAGCTCGAGACGCAGGACGCGTACCGTTGTCGGGACGCCCTGCTCCGCCAGGGCGCGGGACCAGCCCAGCCGGTCGTCGATCGTCCGGCCGTCGAAGGTCACGAACGACCCCTTGCCGGAGCGGGTCTCGATCAGCCCGCGCCGGCTGAGTTCGGTGAGGGCCTGACGGACGGTGTTCCGGCTTACATCGAACCGGATCGCGAGCGCGTGCTCGCCGGGCAGTTGGGTGCCGCGGGCGAGCCGGCCACCTCGGATCTCCCGGGCGAGCTGTTCGACGACCCGCTCGTGCTTGAGCTTGAGCACCTGTCCAAACATGTTCAGAAGGCTAGCTCTGAGCTGGGTCTTCGGCAACAACCCGCACTCTGGCGCTAAGGGTGCCCAGCGCGGTGGTCAGCCGTCGAGGCGGGTGCCGATGGCCTGCAGTGGTTCCGTGCGGCGATGACGGAGTCCTGCCGGCAGATCGTGCGCAGGACGTAGGGCATGAGGGCACCGTGCCGGTAGCAGGTGGCCTCCCGCGCGGTGTCCAGGCGCACCGTCACGTCGAAGACCGTGTCGTCGGCGGTGACGGTGACCCTGGCGGGGATCCGTCCGTCGGCGGTGGCCGCCCCGGCCAGGAGGCCCAGCATCCCGCAGGGTGACGACGACCTCGCGCTTGGCCCGGATGATCGTACGGCGGCGGTGCGGGCAGCGGATCGTAGGACCGACCCGCCGGATTGCGCACTTTGAAAGAAGCCGCGGGACGACGAACATGACAATCTGTCCCTTTAGCGAGAACTGTGCGTAGGTCCACCTGTGCCCGCTGTGTGGACCAGGAGGGACCCCGATGCACGTTAACGACAACACGCCAGCCCCGCTGGCGGGGCGGCGCGAGTGGCTGGGCCTGGCCGTGCTGGCCCTTCCCACGCTGCTGCTGTCAGTGGACATCAGCGTGCTGTTCCTGGCGCTGCCCCGGCTTGACGCAGACCTCGCGGCCACCAGCACCCAACAGCTGTGGATCATCGACGTGTACGGCTTCATGACCGCCGGGTTCCTCGTCACGATGGGCAGCCTGGGTGACCGGATCGGCCGTCGCCGCCTGCTGCTCATCGGTGCCGCCTGCTTCGGGCTCGTCTCGGTGCTCGCGGCGTACTCGACCAGCGCCGAGATGCTCATCGGTGCCCGGGCGCTGC
Source organism: Micromonospora sp. NPDC006431 (assembly GCF_042870725.1). NCBI lineage: Bacteria > Bacillati > Actinomycetota > Actinomycetes > Micromonosporales > Micromonosporaceae > Micromonospora > Micromonospora sp. NPDC006431. The sequence continues at coordinate 40,783 of NZ_JBIAHQ010000019.1, read as the reverse complement.
TCGGCATCGCCGGAGCCACCGTGATGCCGTCAGCGCTGGCCCTGATCAGCAACATGTTCCCCAACCCGAAGCAGCAGGGCATGGCCATCGCCGTGTTCATGAGCTGCTTCATGGCCGGCGGCGCCATCGGCCCGGTGGTCGGCGGCGCCATGCTGACCAACTTCTGGTGGGGGTCCGTCTTCCTGCTGGCCGTACCGGTCATGCTCCTGCTCCTGGTGGCCGGGCCGGCGCTGCTACCCGAGTACCGGAACCCGGAGGGCGGGCGGCTCGACCTGGTCAGCGTCGTCCTGTCCCTCGCTGCGATCCTGTCCCTGATCTACGGCATCAAGGAGCTGGCGCGGGCCGGCTGGGAGCTGGTTCCGGTGCTCAGCCTGGTCGTCGGCCTGGTGTTCGCCGTCGTCTTCGTGCGCAGGCAGCGGACGCAGCGCGAGCCGCTGCTGGACCTGCGCCTGTTCCGTCACCGCTCGTTCAGCGCCGCCCTGGCCATCATGCTGTTCGGCACCGCGATGATGTCCGGCCTGTCGCTGTTCTTCACCCTGTTCCTCCAGTTGGTCAAGGGACTGTCGCCGCTGTCGACCGGGCTGTTGATGGTGATCTCGGCCGTTGGCATGGTGATCGGCGCGATGATGGCCCCCGGGGTGGCGCAGAAGGTGCGCCCCGGCACGGTGCTCGCCGCCGGCCTCGGCATCGCGGCGATCGGCTTCCTGGTGGTCAGCCGGGTCGAGGAGTCGGCCTCGCTGGCTCTGCCGATCATCGGCATCGCCATCGTCTCGCTGGGCGCCGGCGCGTTCGCCTCCCTCGGCACCGGCCTGGTGGTCGGATCGGTGCCGCCGGAGAAGGTCGGATCGGCGTCGGCGGTGTCCGAGACCGGCGGCGAGTTCGGCGTGGCGTTCGGCATTGCCGTGATCGGCAGCGTCGGCACCGCCATCTACCGCAACCTGCTTGAGCTGCCCGCGGACGTGCCGGCCGGCGCGGCGACCTCAGCTCGGGAGAACATCACCGGCGCCGCCGCAGCGACCGCGGAGCTGCCGGAGGTGGTCGGGACGGCCCTGTTCGACGCCGCCCGGGCCGCGTTCACCACGGCCCTGCACGGCGTGGCAATGGTCTCCGCGGCCATCGCCGTCGGCCTGGCCGTGGTGGCCGTCCTCGCGCTGCGCCATGCGCCGCCGACCGGCGCCGTGCCGGCACCCGACGGCGCGGAGGACACCGCTCCGGCGCCGGCCGCCGCGCCGATGCCGGCCAGCGGCACCGCCAACTGATCACCCGGACTGCCCGAGGCCCGGGCCGGCGTGGGACGCCGGCCCGGGCCGACGCCACCCGACCGCGGACGGAGCCGCTGGAGAACCCGAACGCATGGTCCCGGCGCTGGAGAAGCTGACGCCGTAGTGCCGGCGGCGGCTGAGCGCCGGGTCCGGCGGGACGCCGGCACGGCCCCGCCGACCCGGCGGCCCCGCGCGGCGATCCGCCGGACCTGGCGCCGCCTCGCTCAGTCGGCGATCTCGACGCGGGTGTGGTCCCCGACGACCAGGCGGTGATACGACCGGTCGCCGCCGGGGGCCACGACCGCCGACCGCCCCACCAACGAGCCGTGCAGGCCCGGGGTCCCGGCGATGGTGGCGCCATCCAGCACGATGGAGTCCGCCAGCCGGGTGCTTCGCAGCACGCAGTGGCTGCCGATGGCGGTGCCCGGCCCGATCCGGCTGTCCTCCACCAGCGTGCCGTCGCCGATGATCGCCGGTCCGTCGATCCGCGACCGGACCACCCGGGCGCCAGGGCAGATCACCACCTGGCCGGTCAGCCGGCTGTCCGCGTCGACCTCGCCGGCCACCTCGCGCCGCAGATCGCCGAGCAGCCGGCGGTTGCAGTCCAGGACGTCCTCGAGCTGGCCGGCGTCCTTCCAGTAGCCGGCGTACTCGCTCGCCCGGACCTCGAAGTCATGGCTGACCAACCACTGGATCGCGTCGGTGATCTCCAGCTCGCCGCGGGCCGAGGGGCGTACGGCGGCGACCGCCTGGTGGATCGCGGCGGTGAAGAAGTAGACCCCGATCAACGCCAGGTCGCTGCGTGGTTGCTGCGGTTTCTCCACCACGCGCCGCACCCGCCCGGTGGTGTCCAACTCGGCGACGCCGAACGCCCGGGGGTCGGTGACCTTCTGGAGGACGACGTGCGCCGCTGGGCGGCGTCGGCGGAAGTCGGCAGCGACGTCCCGGATGCCGTCGGGGAGCATGTTGTCGCCGAGGTACATGACGAACTCCTCGTCGCCGAGGAAGTCGCGGGCCAGTCGTACGCAGTGGGCCAGACCCAACGGCTGGTCCTGCGGCAGGTAGGTCACCCGCAGGCCGAAGCGGTCGCCGTCCCCGATCGCCTCGGCGATCGCGGGGCCGCCGTCGCCCACCACGATGCCGACGTCGTCGACGCCCACCTGCCGGATGTTGCCCAGCACATGTTCGAGCACGGGCTTGCCGGCCACCGGGATGAGCTGCTTGGGCATCGAATAGCTGAACGGTCGCAGGCGGGTGCCCGCACCCCCCGAGAGCACCAGGGCCTTCATGGATGTCGGTCTCCTCTGTCGAGTGCTGCTTCGTGGCGATGAAGACACGGTGGTCCGCATACCCGTCTGGGCGGAGCCGGACTGCCCGGCGGCGTTGGTGAACGGCTCCGGGGCGTGTGGTTGCGCTCGTACCGGAGCGCTGGGACGTCGTGCGCGGGCGGACAGCGACGCGCGGCCCGCCTCGCGATGGCGAGGCTCGGGCCGCGGGTCACCAGCGGATCGCGACCGCCGCCGGCGGTACGCCGGCGGGTGCTGAGCTCCGCTCTCCCCGGCGTCGGTACGGCTGGGGATCGCTCACCGCACCGACGTCAGCGTCACGACGCCCGGAGGGGCGTGTTCTGGTAGGCGGTGATGAGCCAGTCCGGTCCCTGCTTGACCAGCGTCCAGGTGGCCCGGATGGCCCGTTCGGGAGCGACCTCGGTCTCGCCCGGTTGGAGCACGCCGCCCTGGGTGATGACCAGCGCGGCACCCTCGCCCAACTGCTTCACCGCCAGCGGGGTTCCGGTCACGTTGGTGCCCTTGTACGGCCCGGCGTACGCCTGGCTCATGAAGCCCTGGATCTCCTTGCGACCGGTGAGGAAGACGCCGGGCAGGATCAGCGTGCCGTCCTCGGCGAACGCGGCTGCGAACGCCGCCCCGTCGTTGTCGGCCCAGGCCTGCACGATGCGCCCGGGTACCGCCTGGATGGCGGCGGCCGTCTCGTTGTCGAGCGCCGCGTCGATATCCAGCATCGTAATTGTCCTTCCGTGGGGTCGGCGGCTGTGGCTGTATCGTTTCGCTACGGACTCCTCGGGCGCATCTCGTTGATTGCGGTCAACCGAGCTGCGGAATGCGCGCCGCAACTCAGGAGATGCGCCGTCGGCCAGGCGACGGGACGCTGGCATCATGGCCGAACCTGACGGCAGAACCGGATCGATCCCCTGACGGAAACGGCAGTCGCCTGCCGGCGCGCCGAACTCGGCGGACGCCGCAGAGCGTGACCGCGAATGTTGACGGCTGCTTGCCTGCTCGAATCCAGAACTGATGAGCCGGTCGTCCCGGCGTGGCAAGGAGAGACTGATGGAATACGGACCGGATCACGCTGAACTCTACGACCTCGTTTTCCGTAGCCGGGGTAAGGACTTCGGGGCCGAGGCGGAGCAGCATGCCCGCCTGATTCGGGCCCGGTTTCCCGAGGCGAAGACCCTGCTGGACGTGGCCTGCGGCACTGGTGCCCATCTGGCGGCCTTCGCGAGCCTCTTCGACCACGTGGAGGGACTCGAACTCACGTCGGCGATGCGGGAGGTGGCGAGAAGGAGACTGCCGCAGGCCACCGTACACCCGGGCAACATGCTTGATTTCGATCTCGGCCGCACCTTCGACGCCGTGACCTGTATCGGTAACGCCGTGGCCGAGGTGAAGTCCGCCGATGAGCTGGTGACCACGATCGGCCGCATGGCGGAGCACCTTGTCACGGGCGGAGTCCTGGTGATCGAACCGTGGTGGTTTCCGGAGAATTTCATCGACGGTTACATCGGCAGCCACCTGGCCGAGGAGAGCGGGCGCGTGGTGTCGCGGATAAGCCACTCGACGAAGCAGGGGAACAGAAGCCGCATCGAGATTCATTGCGTTGTCGCGGACCGCACCGGCATCAAGGGATTTACCGACGTTCTCTCCGTAGGTCTGTTCAGTCGCGAACAGTACGAGGCGGCGTTCCGGGACGCCGGCTGCACGGTGGAACTGACGCCCCCGTTGAGACTGGGGGACGGGCGGCCCACCAGCCCGGGAATATTCGTCGGAGTGCGTAAGTGAGATCCGGCGCGGAGCCCCCACGTCGCGTCCCGGCTCTGACGCTCAGCACCGTTCGGGCGTCCGCGGCGTCAGCCGTTGCCGGACCGACGCCACGCCCCTGGGCGGCGCCATCCACCGCGATCCTCTCCAGGTCGGCGTGCGGTCGGTGAGTCGGTCGGGCACAGCGCAGCCAGTAGCCCAGCCCGACGAGCCGATGGTCGAGGTACGCGGCACGCAGCGACCCGTCCCCGGCCCGTACCGCCCGGACGACGTGGCCGAGAAGCTCCGCCACGTTGGCGCGTGACGGTGGTTCGACCCAGCCCAGCGCGGCGCCGGCGCGGACCAGGTCCGCCAGGATCGGCTGGGCGGACTCCGCAAAACCGGGCCTGAAGGTGGGGGTCCGATACCAGCGCCGTCGCGTGCACGCTAGGTCAGCCCAGCACCACCACCGGACCATCCTCCTGGCCGTTTGATGCGGCTCGGACGAGACGGTCGAGGGTACGGGCATCGCTCAGCAACGGAGCATCGAACGCCCTCGAGTTGTCGTGCACCGCGTCGACGACGCTGGAGAGGAAGATCCGCATGCTGTCGGCCGGGCCCACGTGTCGTACGTGCCTTTGGCCATGAGATTCGATCTGGATGCCGACGGTCATGTCCGGCAGAGCCGAGAAGGGGCGTTCGAGGTCGACGGACAGCTGTCGTCCCAGCAACAGCAGGGAGTTTCGATAGGTGGTGGTGAACCCGAACTGCCCGACGATCGTCTTGCCGCCCGGATAACCCGCCAGGACGCTGTAGGACGTTTCCAGGCCGTCCGCGGTGCGATCGCCCACAATGGCCTGCACCTGCTCCGGTTCCGCGCCCCACAGAACTCTCCCCAGGGACGCCAGGTAGGGGCCGGTGTCGAGCAGGGCGCCGCCACCTCTGCCACGGTCGTGCCGGAAGTCGTCTGCCGGCACGGGCGGGGTGAACACGGCGACGACCTTGGTGACATCCGTGTCGAGGCCGTCGACGATCGACCTGACCTCGGCGAACATCGGATGGAACGAATAGCACGTCGCCTCCGCGAGCACGCGGGAGGACGATCGAGCCAGCGACACCATCTCCTCGGCCGTGTCGAGGGTCAGGAACGCCGGCTTGTCCACGACCACGTGGTGACCCTGCTCTATCGCATACCGAACGGCCTGCGCATGCTCGCTGTTCACCAGCGAGACGTAGACGAGACCGGGCGCATTCGCCTGCAGCGCGGCACGCCAGTCGGCGTAGATCTGTCCCAGCTTCGGTAGCGGGCCGACGGTCGCGGGGTCGGCGTGCGAGCTGGCGATGTTGATCGCCTCGATCTCGTTCATGGCGGACGCGGCCGGTAGCACGCGGCGCCGGGCGAATCTCGACATGCCGATCAGAAGAAGTTCCATGGGTCGCTCCGGATCGCCGCGCCAGAACTGGCGGTGTGGTCGTGGCGGGACGGGTGGTCAGAGGAGGCAGGCCATCAGGCTTCGTGCCTCGACGTTGACGTAGTAGCCGTCGTGCACCAGCCGGTTGAGCAGACCGAGCGTCATCCACCGATAGTTCTCCGGCGCGTCAACGGGATGATCCTCGGGAAGTTCGATCACCAGGTGCTTCGTGTCCGCCCGGTGGAATCGGCCGCCATCCTCTGATTGCAGCGACTCCATCCGCACCTGCGACGCGGGTGCGGTGAGGTATTCCACGAGCGGTGGAAGATCCTGCGGCCCGCGGCAATAGCCCGGTGCGAGTTGAATCGTGGCGGCGAGTTCGAGCCGGTCCGTGAGGCCCGGCTGCACCATCGCCTGGACCAGAAACTGGAGCACTCCCGAACGGCGTTGGCAGACGAAGGCCACCAGGTTGCCGGGAACGGGTTCGAGCATCGGCTGCCACCACCTGCCGACCTCCCGGCTCGTCGCCTCCACGGAGAGTCCGATTATCCGGAAGTAGGCGGCGTCGTGGTGCCTGATGCTGTCTCCGTCGGCAATCCAGCCGTCCAGCTCCGACAGGCCGACCCGCCGCACGTCCAGCGTGAAGAGTTCCTTCTGGTCGATGAGCCAGGTCATCGCGGCGGACAGGTCGGCGTCCGATCGGGCCAGGCTGTGCGACGCGATGACCCGAGCCTGAAACTCGTCGGCGGTGCGGTCGTCGACCAGCCCGCCGCCGGCCGCCCCGTAGGAGATGCAGCCCAGCACCGTACGGGCGTTCATGTTCACGTTTCCGCGCGCGAGCTGGCGCCGCAGTTGGCCCAGGGTGAGCCAGGCGAAGTCCTCCCTCATCAGGACTTCCTCATCCGGCGGTATCTCCACGATCATGTTGCGATTTCGCTTGTAGAGGTACCAGGACGCATGCTCGGAGAGCAGCCGGTCCACCAGGATGCGCCCGCGGGTGGGCCGGAGGAAGTATTCCAGGTACGGAGTGGACCGCCCGCCGTGGACGCGCTGATAGTTGCTCGGCGTAGCCTGCACCGTCGCCGCGTACTGGACCAGCCTGGTGTTGCCCGGCTCCATCTTCACCTGCATCAGGAAGTGGTATACGCCGTTGATCCGTTTGACCAGGATCCCCAGGATTCCGATCTCGGGCTGCACGATGATCGGCTGACTCCATTGGGATGTCGGACCGAAGTTCGTCCGTACGGACAGGCCTTCGATCGTGAAGAAGCGGCCCGAGGAGTGGATGAGACGGTCGTCGATCCGCCACTCGGGGAGGGTCTCCAACGGCACTTCCTGCACCTTGTAGGAAGAGGCCGCGAACCGTTCCTTGAGAAAGGTGTCGGGATCAGGCGTCTCCGGGCTGCTCTCCGTCAGGGCCGACAGCAGGAAGTCGTCAGCGCGGCTCACCGAGGGTGGCATGGGTTCTCTCCTCCGGGCGGGCAGGGCGAGCGAGCCGGGTCAGACCGCGGAGATGGCCGGCAGCGGGAAGACCAACCTGCCGCCGCGTGCCAGGAACTCCTGCTCCCGCTCGATGAACCCCCCGCGGTGGACCCAGGGGAGCACCAGCAACTGGTCGGGCCGGCGCGCCTTGGCGTCCTCCTCGGAGACGATGGGGATACCGGACCCGGGAGTGAGGCACCCGTGCTTCTCCGAGCTGACCTCGCCGACGCACGGCAGGTCTTCGGCGCCGATCCCGCAGTACTGGAGGATCACGTTGCCCTTGGTCGACGCCCCGTACCCCAGGGTCAGCTTGCCCGCCGCCCGCGACTCGTCGAGGAATGCGCGCAGCTTGTCGCGGTGGTCGCGGACGCGGCGGGCGAAGGTCTCGTACGGCGCCATGCTGTCGAGTCCGAGTTCGGCCTCCCGCCGGCGGATCCGGTTAACCTGGGCGGTGTCGATCTTGTGCTTGGTCGGGTCCTTGACCAGGGTGACGCAGAGGCTGCCGCCGTTGACGTCGGTGATTTCGGCCGTCGACACGGTGAACCCGACGCGTTCGGCCATCCACTCGATCTGGCGCAGGCTGTAGTACTCGAGGTGCTCGTGGCATATCGCGTCGTAGGCGGGGATCTCGAGCAGGGGGACCGCATAGCTCATCTCGATCATCCACACCCCGTCGTCGGTGAGGATGTCGCGAACGTCGGCCATGAACCCGACCGGGTCGGGCAGGTCGTAGAACATCGCGATCGACGTGACGATCTTGGCCTTGCGGTCACCGTACCGTTCCGCGAACGCCGTCTTCGAGAAGAAGTCCGGGATCAGGTCGATATCGTCGGGGTAGTACTCCCGCCACTTCTCACCCGTGGGATCGATGCCCACCCGGGTGAGGCCGTCGGCCGGGTAGCCCCGCAGCAGGGTGGCGTCGTTGCTGCCGATGTCGAGGACCAGGTCGGTGCGGTCCAGGCCGACCATGCCGGTGAGCTGCGCGACCTTCCGGTGCAGGTGATTGATCATGAAGGGGCGGATGCTCGAACGGTATCCGTAGTGGACGCCGAACATGAGCGAGAGATCGGCGGTGTGCCGCAGTTGCACGAGGCCACAGCCACCCGGGCCGCACTTGACGAGTTCCAGCGGAGCGGTCGGCACGACCTCGCCGGGTCGAGGAAAGATCCCGGTCAGCGCCTGGTTTCCCAGATCGAGAATCGGCACCAGCGCGCGGTTTCCGCAAATTCTGCACTCGGTGCACTCGGTGATGGCCAGGTCGCCGGTGATGGTCACGATGCCTCCCACTTGGTTGCCATTCGAGTTCAATTCCGAGCTGCCGGCGGAGTCGAGCGGCGACGCCCCGCCGCGTGGTGTCCGGGCGGGCGATCCTCAGCGCCGGTACGACGTCGTGCGGGGCAATTCGAGCCGATGATCTGGTCTAATTCTGGCCACGAGTGCGGGCGTGGTCATCTCCTGGATTGCGTGCCTGGCAATCGCGAAGAAATGCCGGGCCGGCGGTTGGCGGAGCGGCGCCTCACGACCCCGGCGAATGGTGACGTCAGCGCCACAACGTCGCCTCCGCTTCCCGGCACCTCTCGTACCGCGGAAGCAGTCCCTGCTTCTCGGCCTCGGCCAGAGTCAGCGCCACCTGGTCCCGCTCGGAGATGATCAGCGGGATGTCCTTCGGCAGCGGCAGGTCGAGGTCCGGGTCCAGTGGGTGGAGCGCATGCTCGTTCTCCGGAACATACTCCCCGGAGATCATGTAGCACATCACCGTGTCGTTCTCCAGCGCAATGAACGCGTGTCCGACGCCGACCGGGAAATAGACAGAACGAAAGCTCTGGGGATCGACCCGGACGGCGTCCCAGTTGCCGAATGTCGGTGAGCCGACCCGAATGTCCACGACGATGTCCAGCGCCGCGCCCTGGGCGCAGTACACGTACTTGGCGCAGCCGGGTGGGGTCGCCGTGAAATGCACACCGCGTACCACGCCCCGGCGGGACCTGCTGTGATTGGTCTGCGCCACGTTGAAGAGCGGCCGGCCGGTCGCCTTTCGGAACGGCGTCTCCTGAAAGGGGGAGACGAAGAGGCCCCGGTCGTCGTGCAGAGCCGTGGGCGTGAATTCGACGGCACCTTCGACGGAAAGCTTGCGTATCCGCACCGCATCTCCATACAGGTCAGCTCACGAAGCTGGGTTTCCGGCGGTGGCCGGACCGGGCGCGACGTGCCCGCATGATCGTGGTCGGGTCGGCCTGCCGCCCGGTCGAGACGGCAGGCCGGCGACGGTGACGCGATCAGGCGGTGGTCGAGCCGATGACCCGGCCCGTCAAGGGCGGTGCCCGCGACGTTCGAGGGTCAGCTTTTCGAGGTCGGGGACGATGTCATTCGGTGTGGGCAGCTCGGCGGCCTCCGCGCTCAGCCGGGCGGCGTTCCTGGCGAACGCCGGATCGTTGAGCACCCGCAGGAGGTGGCCGCGCAGTCCCGCCGCGGTCAGCCGGCCCGGATCGCTCACATACGCGCCCGCGCCCTGCTCCTCCAGCCCGTTGGCGACTGCGACCGGGCCCCAGAACTTGTCATTCCCGAACTTCCCGGGCACCAGGAGCTGCGGCACCCCGTGTTCGAGCGCCGTGGTGAACGTGCCGAGGCCGCCGTGATGGACGATGGCCGAACAGGTGGGGAGCAGCGCGGTCATCGGAACGAAGTGGACCGGACGAACATTCTCCGGCACGCTCGGCAGCGACGCCAGCTGCTCCTTGCTGAGGGTGAGCACCACCTCGACGTCCAGCCCGGCGACCGCCTCGATCAGTTCAGTGATCGACGCACCGGCGCTCAGCTCCCGGAACGACAGGCCGAGGGTCAGGCAGACTCGCCTACGCTCAGGCTCCTCCTGCAGCCACTCCGGCACCACCGAGGGGCCGTTGAACGGAATCGGGCGCATCATGAGGTAGTCCATGCCGGGCGGTTGCCAGGTCCACGGCGGCATGGCGTTGATGGTCCACTGGCCCAGCACCATCTCCTCGTCGAAGTCGAGGCTGAACCGGTCGAGTATCGGCTGCAGGGAATCCCGGATCGGATCGCGGTCGGGGTTCTTCTCCCGGGCCGCCGTACGCAGTTGCACCAGCGCATCCGTACTGATCAGGAGACGGGCGTGCGCGGCGCCGCTGGCCTGTGCGGCCACCGGACCGGAGAAGGCCATGGTCATTCCGTCCCAGATCACCAGATCCGGCTTCCAGGTGCGCGCGAAGCGCACCGCGCCGTCGATCACCGAGTCCGGGTTGAAGCCGGTGAAATGGTAGCGGGCCAGCAGGTCGAGTTCGTGGTGCGGATCCGCTGCGACGTAGTCGTCCTGCACCGATTTGCGCTGCTGCTCGTACGGGCTGTCGATCGCCGCCTGCGGGGTCGTCGCGGCCACCGCGTCGGCCATCATCGCACTCACGTCGATCTCGTCGCCGATGGAGACGGCGGTGAGGCCGGTGTGGGCGACGTCCTCGACGGTCAGTCCCGACGGGTCGGGTTGACTGGCGACCCGTACGTGATGTCCGGCCGTCTGCAGCGCCCAGGCCAACGGCGCCATCGCGTACAGATGGGTCCTGCTCGCACAGGTCAGGAAGAGGATTCGCATGGGAGCCTCCTAGGTAGCGGGTGCCGCGTCCGAAGCCTCCGCGTCGCGGGCGTGACCGTCCCGGTTCACGAGCGGGCTGTGGCAGGACGGCGTGCTCAGGCGGCCCGCCGGCGCGTGCGCGCGTCGACGGCGGCGAGGAGTTCGCGGGCCACTCGCTGCACCTCAGCGTCGGTGAGCGCCTGGTGCAGGGGGAGCAGCAGGGTGCTGGCCGCGGCCGCGTCGGTACCCGGCAGGTCGGCCTCCGATCCGTAGAGCGGAACGCGGTGCAGCGGCGGATAGCGGAACGTGGTGTAGATGCCCCGCCGCAGCAGGTCTTCCGCCACCTCGTCGCGGATCTCCGGGTCCAGCTGCACCCAGTAGAAGTAGTTGGTGGAGACGTGGCCGGCGGGCGGCCGCGGGGGGCGCTGGATGTCCGTGGCGTCAGCCAGCAACCAGTCATACTCGGCCATGACGGCTCCGCGCCGCTTGACGAAGTCGGGCAGCCGGCGAAGCTGGACGCGGCCCATGGCGGCGGTGACGTCGTTGCCGATCAGCCGCCGGCCGATCTCGTGGATCTGCTGGTCCCACCAGCGGCGTGGCTCTTTCGCCGCGGCGGCGAAGGCGCCGCGGTCCTCCATGCCGTGGTAGGCGAGCCGGTGTGCCCTACGGGCCAGCTCGGCGTCCCGTACGTAGATCATGCCGCCGTCCCCAGTGGTGATGATCTTGCGGGAGTCGAAGCTCCAGATGCCGATGTCACCGAAGGTCCCACAGGCCCTGCCGTTCACGGTCGAGGCCACCGAGCAGGCGGCATCCTCGATCAACGTGATCCCGCGCTCCCGGCACAGTGCGGCGATGGCGATGACGTCGCCCGGCAGGCCGCCGTAGTGCAACACCGTCACCGCCTTGGTCTGCGGTGTCAGGACAGCAGCGATGTCGGCGACCGAAGGGTTCAGGGTGTGGGAGTCGACGTCGCAGAAGACGGGACGGGCACCGGTGGCGGCGACGGTGCTGGCGTTGGACACGAAGCTCACCGCGGGCAGGACGACGTCGTCACCGGGGCCGAGATTCAGCAGTTCCATCGCGAGGCCCAGACCGGAGGTGGCGGAATTGACGAAGAGCAGCGTCTCGGGCGGTACGCCGAGGTGGTCGGCGAAGTCCTTCTCGAACGCCTTGGTCTGTTGCCCGTATCCCAGCCAGTTGCTGTCGAACACCTTGCCGACGGCCTCGAGCTCCTCGGCGCCGACGCTCGGCTGAAACATGTGGATCATGTGCGTCCTCTCAACAGGCGGTCTGGGGTGCTGTCGGGCCGCGCCGATGGGTGATCGTGAGCTTTCGGGTGCTCCCCGCATCAGCCTCGCCATTTCCGGTCGGCACTGGGCGCTACGTCGGAATTCATGCTCGGGTGGCCCCGTCGGCGGTCGCATCTCCACGAGTGCCGACCTGAGGCCGGAACGGTGCCGGGTCGGTCCTGCCGGGTCGCGAAGACCATGTGCATGTCGGTGTCGGCTCGCGGAACCGGCCGCCGGCGACCCGATCGACGTCCCGCCCAGGAAAGCCGGCCCCGGCTCGGTCGGGGCACCGGCCGGATCCGCGCTCGTGCGTCCAATGTCGATGGCCCCGCCCAGCTGGTCATCTCTGGCCGTGCGCGATCGTCCGCGCCCTCCGGCGATGGGCAATCACGAAGGTGCAGCGGCCGGTCCGGCGGTGATGAGAATCGATTCGCAACCAGCCGCACGGCAGCGGCCTTTGTTCGTCACACCCACCTGGGAGCGGAAATGACCATGGTCGGAACCGGTGTCCGCGTCGATGTCGATGGCGAGACGCTCGGCGTGCCGGATGTGCGCCGCATCGCCGAGGACAACGCGCGGGTCGCGCTCGGCCCGCAGGTGCTGGAACGCGCCGCGTCGAGCCGGGCGCAGTTCGAGGAGACCGTACGGCAGAACATTCCGGTCTACGGGGTGACCACCGGCTACGGCGAAATGATCTACATGCTCGTCGACACGGCCAAGGAGACCGAGCTGCAGACCAACCTGGTACGCAGCCACAGCGCCGGCGTCGGCCCCCTGTTCTCCGAGTCGGAAGCCCGGGCGGTGGTCGCCGCCCGGCTGAACGCACTGGCCAAGGGCCACTCGGCCGTTCGCCCGCTGGTCCTGGAACGGCTCGCCCTCTACCTCAACGAGGGTCTCACCCCGGCCGTGCCCGAGATCGGCTCGCTGGGAGCCAGCGGTGACCTTGCCCCGCTGGCCCACATCGCCAGCTCGCTGATCGGCGAGGGCTACCTGCTGCGCGACGGCCAGAAGGTGCCGACCGGGCCGGTGCTGCGCGCGCTGGGCATCGAGCCGCTGCGGCTGCGCTTCAAGGAGGGCCTGGCACTGATCAACGGCACCTCGGCGATGACCGGCGTCGGCGCCCTGGTGGCCTCGCACGCCCTCGCCCAGGCCCGGCACGCCGAGATCGCCGCGGCGCTGGTCATCGAGGCGCTGCAGGGCTCGATGAGCCCGTTCCAGCCGGAGGGCCACGACATCGCCCGTCCGCACGCCGGGCAGATCGCCAGCGCCGCCAACATGCGCGCGCTGATGCACGGCAGCCGGCTGACCGTCGAGCATGCCGACCTGCGCCGGCAGGTGGCCGCCAGCAAGGAGAAGGCCAACGGCAACGGCTCCGGGGTGCACCGCTCCGACGTCTACCTCCAGAAGGCCTACTCGCTGCGGGCGATCCCGCAGGTGATCGGCGCGGTCCGCGACACCCTCAGCCACGCCCAGCTCAAGCTCGAGATCGAGCTCAACTCCGCCAACGACAACCCGTTGTTCTTCACCGGCCGGGAGATCTTCCACGGCGCGAACTTCCACGGCCAGCCGGTCGCCTTCGTGATGGACTTCCTGACGATCGCGCTCACCCAGCTCGGGGTGCTCTCCGAGCGGCGCAGCAACCGGCTGCTGAACCGGCACCTGAGCTACGGCCTGCCGGAGTTCCTGATCAAGGGTGAGCCGGGCTTGCACAGCGGCTTCGCCGGCGCGCAGTATCCGGCCACCGCACTGGTCGCCGAGCACCGGACGATCGCCCCGGCCAGCACCCAGAGCGTGCCCTCCAACGGCGACAACCAGGATGTCGTCAGCATGGGTCTGATCGCCACCCGCAACGCGCGGCGAGTGCTGCGCAACAACAACATCATCCTCGCGCTGGAGTTCCTCGCCGCCGCGCAGGCGGTGGACGTCTCCGGGCGTCTCGACGGGCTCAGCCCGGGTGCCCGCGTCGTCTACGACACCGTGCGTTCGCTGGTGCCCAGCCTCGACGACGACCGCTACATGGCCGACGACCTGGAGCTGATGGCCGCCGCGCTGGAACGCGGCACGCTGCTCGACGCTCTGCGCGACGCCGGCATCAGCCTCAACTAGGGAGGGACTCGCCATGATCGTCTTCTCGGCAGTTCAGCCGATCGGGAAGCCGTGATGGGCGAGCGCACCGCGTACCGCACCTGCCCGCTGTGCGAGACCTCGTGCGCGCTGCGCCTGACCCTCGACGACGACGACCGGGTCACCTCGGTCACCGGCGACGCCGACGACCCGTTCTCGCGGGGCTATCTGTGCCCCAAGGGCGCCAGTCTGGGCCGCCTGGACGAGGATCCGGACCGGCTCACCGGCCCGATGATCCGCGAGGGATCGTCCTGGCGTCCGGTCGACTGGGACGAGGCCTTCGCCGCCGTGGCCCGGGGGATCGACGGGGTCGTCGCCGAGCACGGGCGCGAGGCGCTCGCGCTCTACTTCGGCAACCCGACCTTCCACACGATGGCCGGAATCCTCTACCGGGGACCGCTGGGCGCCGCGCTGGGCACCCGCAACATCTTCTCCGCGAGCACGGTCGACCAGATGCCCAAGCACGTCTCGGGCGGTCTGATGCTGGGCGACCCGTGGGCGGTGGCGGTGCCCGACCTCGACCGGACCGAGCACCTGCTGATCATCGGCGCCAACCCGGCCGTGTCCAACGGGTCGCTGTGCGTGGCACCCGACTTCGCCGGCCGGCTCACGAAGCTGCGCCGTCGCGGCGGCCGGGTCGTCGTCATCGACCCGCGCCGCACCCGTACGGCGGAACTCGCCGACGAGCACGTCTTCGTCCGGCCCGGCACCGACCCGGCGCTGTTGTTCGCGATGGTGCACACCCTGCTGCAGGAGCAGCTCACCGCGATCGACGTGCCGGTCGCCGGCCTGGACCGGCTGCGGGAGCTGGCGGCCTCGTTCACCCCCGAGGCGGTGGCCCCGTTCTGCGGGGTCGACGCGGCGGTGATCCGCCGGCTCGCCCGGCAGTTGGCCGCCGCCCCGGCGGCGGCCGTCTACGCCCGGATCGGCACGTGCACCGCGGAGTTCGGCACGCTCGCGCAGTGGCTGGTCGACGTGCTGAACGTGCTGACCGGCAACTTCGACCGGGCGGGTGGGGTGATGTTCGCCCGGCCCGCCACGGCCGAGGTGCACAAGAGCCCCGAGCCGTACGTCTCCGGGCGCTGGCACAGCCGGGTGCGCGGGCTGCCCGAGACGCTGGGCGAGTTCCCGGCCGCCACCATGGTGGACGAGATCGAGCAACCGGGCGCCGGCCAGATCAAGGGCCTGGTCGTCGTCGCGGGCAACCCGGTGCTGTCCACTCCGGACGGCGCCCGCCTCGACCGGGCGCTGGCCGGGCTCGACTTCATGGTCGCCGTGGATCCCTACTGCAACGAGACCACCCGGCACGCCGACGTGATCCTGCCGCCACCGCGGATCCTACAGATGCCCCACTACGACTTCCTCATCTCGACCATCCAGGTGCGCAACTACGCCCGCTACTCCCCGGCGGTGCTGCCGCTGGCGCCCGGGCAGCGTTCCGAGGCCGAGATCCTGGAACGGCTCACGATGATCGCCCTGGGCCTGGGGGCCGACGCCGACCCGGCCGGTCTGCCCGAGCAGATGCTCAGCGCGATCCTCGGCGCGGCGGTCACCATCCCCGGTACGCCGCTGACCGGCGCCGACCCGGCCGCCCTGCGGGCCGCCCTGAAGGGCGACGACGGTCCGGACCTGTTGCTCGACGCGATGTTGAAGCTGGGCCCGTACGGGCTCGACCGGGACGCCCTGCTGGACCGGCCGCACGGCATCGACCTGGGTCCGCTCGAGCCGCGGCTGGCCGACATCCTGCGTACCCCGTCCGGGCTGGTCGAACTGGCCCCGGAGCCGCTGGTGGAGGACACCGCCCGGCTACGCGACGCGTTGCGCCGCCCGCGGGCGCCGATGGTGCTGATCGGGCGTCGCCACCTGCGCTCCAACAACAGTTGGATGCACAACGTGCCGCGGCTGGTCGGTGGCAGCAACCGGTGCACCCTGCAGATCCACCCCGACGACGTGGCCCGACTGGGTCTCGGTGACCGGGCCCGCGTCAGCTCCGCCTCCGGTGAGCTGGAGGTCGAGCTGGAGCCGACCGACACGATTATGCCTGGCGTGGTGAGCCTGCCGCACGGCTGGGGCCACGGGGGCACGGCGCAGAAGGTGGCCGCCGCGCACGCCGGGGTCAACGTCAACGAGTTGACCGGTGGCGGAGCCCTGGACGTGCCGTCGGGCAACGCGGTCTTCAACGGCGTACCTGTCAGTGTCACGCCGGTCGCGGATTGAGGTGAGCAACCTGGAAGAAGATCGGCGCGGCACTCATCGATAACCTCGGCCCGTCCCCCGCCGGAGCCGTGCGCGTACCGGTGACATCAGCTGATGGGAGCCGTGCTGTGAATCGACGAGGCTTACTGGTCATGGGGGGAACGGTGGCCGGCGGGTTGTTCGTCGCCCAGCGCGCCGTGGCGAACGAAACGTCCGCCACCGCCCCCACCGCCGCCGGCCGGTTCGCGCACCAGCACGCCGGGCCGGTGCCGGCCCGCGCCGGCGTCGCGCCGTTGACCGTCGCGCCGTTCCAGGTGCGGATGCCGATCCCGCCGATCGCCGCGCCGGTGCGCCAGAGCACGATCGGCGACGAGTACGAGGTAGAGGTCCGGCGGGCCCAGGTCGAGGTGGTGCCCGGGCTGACCACCGACGTGCTCACCTATGGCGGCGGTCTCGTGGGTCCGACGATCCGCGGCCGCACCGGGCGCCCGGTCAAGGTGACCTTCCGCAACTCGCTCGACGTGCCCACCAACGTGCACCTCCACGGTGGACACGTGGCGGCGGCCGACGACGGGCACCCGATGGACCTGATCCAGCCGGGCGCCGCACGCGTCTACCACTACCCGAACGGCCAGCGTGGCACGACGCTGTGGTACCACGACCACGCCCACGGGCTGGAAGCCGAGCACGTCTACTACGGCCTGCACGGCTTCTATCTGATCGATGACCCGGCCGAGCAGCAACTGCGGCTGCCGACCGGCAACTACGACGTGCCGATCATGCTCAAGGACGTGAAGCTCGACGACACCGGGGCGCTGGTCTACGACAACCCCGCCGAGCGCACCACGGTGCTCGCCAACGGCAAGCCGACGCCGTTCTTCCCGGTCAGCGCGCGCAAGTACCGCTTCCGGCTGCTCAACGCGAGCAACGAGGGCGTCTACACGCTGAGCATCGACAAGGGCAAGCTCTGGCAGATCGGCACCGACGGCGGCCTGCTGCCCGCGCCGGTGGCGCGACCCGCGGTGACCTTCGGCTCCGCGGAGCGGGTGGACGTGGTGATCGACTTCACCGGCCTGCCGTCGGGCTCGTCGGTGATCCTGCGCGACGCGGACAAGGGCCCGGTGCTGCGTTTCGACGTGGGGTGGACGGCTCCCGACACCAGCCGGGTGCCGGCCCGGTTGCGTGCGCTGCCGATACTGCCGCAGGCGACCGTCGAGCGTGACGTGCGGATGAGGTTCGACTTCACCGGGGACCCGGTCGGCCTGATCAACGACAAGGCGTACGACCCGAACCGCGTCGACTTCACTATCAAGCGGGGCAGCACCGAGATCTGGACCATCTACAACGACGACACCGAGTTCGGCTTACTGCACACCTTCCACATGCATCTGGCCCAGTTCCGGGTGCTGAGCCGCACCGGCGCGCCGATGAGCCCGGACGACGCCGGCGACAAGGACACGGTGGTCGTCCCGGCCGGGACCTCGGTGCGGGTGCAGGCCACCTTCGACGGCTATCTGGGCCGCTACGCCTACCACTGCCACTTCCTGGAGCACTCCAGCATCGGCATGATGGCGCAGATGGAGATCGTCCCCTGAGGCGCCGGCGGCACGGCGACGGGCCCGGGAAGCGGATCGTAAGCCGGACCCGTCGCCGTCGGCGTCAGGTGAGCAGCACGTGTTGCTGGAAGCGCTGGGCGTGCGCCTCCAGGTCAGGGTCGACCCGGCCCGGCACCTCGCCGTCCGGCTCGGTCAGCGCCACCCTGATGAACGTGGGCGCGGCGCACTCGGCCAGCTGGGCCGCCAGCAGCCGCCGCGGATCCGCCAGGCGGACGGCCTCATCGGTACGGCGGTAGCCGGAGGCGGCCGCCCACGCGCACAGGTCGGCGTCGTACCGCCGCGGAGCGCATCGACAGAGATGCGGCGCCGTCGGCGGCGGTGTGAGGCTGACGCCATGACTGTTCACCCAGGTGCGGCTCGGCGACGAGATCAGGTGACCCGCCCGCTGACCGGCGACGAGTACGTCGAGAGCCTGCGCGACGACCGGGAGATCTTCCTCTACGGCGAGCGGGTCAAGGACGTCACCACGCACCCGGCCTTCCGCAATCCCGTCCGGATGACCGCCCGGCTCTACGACGCGCTGCACGACCCGGCGAACCGCGACGTGCTGACCGCGCCCACCGACACCGGCTCAGGCGGGTTCACGCATCCGTTCTACCGGACCCCGCACACCGTCGACGACATGGTCGCCGACCAGCGGGCGATCGCGGCCTGGGCCCGGATGAGCTACGGCTGGATGGGCCGCAGCCCCGACTACAAGGCGTCGTTCCTGGGTACGCTCGGGGCCAACGCCGGCTTCTACGCGCCGTACAGCGACAACGCCGAGCGCTGGTACCGCGAGTCACAGGAGAAGGTGCTCTTCTGGAACCACGCCATCGTGCACCCGCCGGTCGACCGTAACCGGGCGCCGGACCAGGTCGCCGACGTCTACATCCGGGTGGAACGCGAGACCGACGCCGGGCTGATCGTCAGCGGGGCCAAGGTGGTGGCCACCGGGTCGGCGCTGAGCCACTACAACTTCATCGCCCACTTCGGACTGCCGATCCGCAAGAAGGAATTCGCGCTGATCGCGACCGTGCCGATGGGCGCCAGCGGGGTGAAGCTGGTCTGCCGGCCGTCCTACGGCGCGACCGCCGCAGCGATGGGCAGCCCGTTCGACTATCCGCTGTCGTCGCGGCTGGACGAGAACGACACCATCCTGATCCTCGACAAGGTGCTGGTGCCGTGGGAGAACGTGTTCGTCTACGGCGATCTCGGCAAGGTGCAGATGTTCGCCGGGCAGTCCGGCTTCGCCGAGCGCTTCACCTTCCACGGCTGCACCCGGCTGGCGGTCAAGCTCGAATTCATCGCCGGGCTGCTGGTCAAGGCCCTCGAGCTGACCGGTACCAAGGACTTCCGCGGGGTGCAGAGCCGGGTGGGCGAGGTGCTCGCCTGGCGCAACCTCTTCTGGGGCCTGTCGGACGCCGCCGCCCGCAACCCGGTGGCCTGGAAGAACGGCGCGTTGCTGCCCAACCCGCAGTACGGCATGGCCTACCGGTGGTTCATGCAGGTCGGCTACCCGCGGGTGAAGGAGATCATCCAACAGGATGTGGCCAGCGGGCTGATCTACGTGAACTCCGGCGCCGAGGACTTCCACAACCCCGACATCCGGCCCTACCTCGACCGGTTCCTGCGCGGCTCGGACGGCTCGACCGCTGAGCAGCGGGTCAAGGTGATGAAGCTGCTGTGGGACGCCACCGGTACCGAGTTCGGCGGGCGGCACGAGCTCTACGAACGCAACTACGCCGGCAACCACGAGAACACCCGGGTCGAGCTGCTGCACGCCCAGACCGCGTCCGGGCAGATCGACGCCTACAAGGCCTTCGCAGAGCGGTGTCTCGGCGAGTACGACCTGGACGGCTGGACGGTCCCGGACCTGTGGTCCCCGGACCGCGCGGCGGCCTGGCCACGCTGATCCGGGGCTGACCGCGGCCGTGATCTGACCGGCTTCTGACCGACAACGCTCAACGGCTTTCTTCGCCAGGCCGGCACGCGCGAAGAGGACTCGTCCGGCGCACGTGACCAGACTTTTCCCGGAGCCCGCCCCGAACTGGAGGTGTCCCCGCCATGACCGCCGCCAGCCCGGCACCGCCCGGCGCCGCCGTGCATCTGCTCGTCCGGCACCGCGCCCAGGCCGCTCCGGAGGCCACCGCCGTGTCCTGGAGCACCGGCCCGGTCACCGCCCGAGACCTCGACCGGCGGGCCGCCCGGATCGCCGCGGCCCTGCCCGGCCTCGCCGGCTGGCCGGTCGCCGTACGGGTGCCCGCCGGCCCCGACCGCTACGCGGCGCTGCTCGGCGTGCTGCGCGCCGGCGCTCATCTGGTCTGGTCCGGCACCGGCGCGGGCGGCGACCGCGGCCGCATGATCCTCGACAGCGTACGCCCGGCGGCGGTGCTGACCGGAGGCACCGACGACGATCTCGCCGCCTGGTACGCCGAACGCGCCGGCGTCCCGCTGCTGGACGTGACCGCCCTGCCAGACGCCGAGCCGGCCGAGCACAACGTCCCCCCGGAGGCCTGGGCCTACATCGCGCACACGTCCGGCTCCACCGGGCAGCCCAAGGGGGTGCCGCAGACGCATGCCGCGCTGGCCCAGTTCAGCACCTGGTTCGCCGGTGAGTTCGGGCTCGGCCCGGGCGTGCGGGTGGCGCAGTGGGTGGCCCCGGAGCACGACCCGGCGCTGTGCGAGACGTTCGCGACGCTGGTGGCCGGGGCGCAGCTGTGCCCGGTGCCGGAGGCGGTCCGCGTGCACCCCGGTCGGCTGCTCGACTGGCTGGCCGCGGAGCGGATCGACGTCCTGCAGACCGTGCCCAGCTTCGCCCGTGAGCTGCTGCGGGAGAGCCTCGGCGGGGCACGGGCCCGGCTGGCGCTGCGGCGGTTGCTCCTGATGGGCGAGGCGGTCCCGGACGATCTGGTCCAAGGCCTGCACGTGGCGGCCCCGGGGATGGAGCTGGTCAATCTCTACGGACCGACCGAGACGGTGGCGGCGACCTGGCACCGGATTCCGCGGACCAGCCAGGGACCGGTCCCCATCGGATGGCCGATTCCGGGCCGAGAGGTGCTGGTTCTCGACGAGCTCGACCGGGACTGCCCCCCCGGCACGGTCGGCGAGTTGGTCGTCCGCAGCCCCTACGTGACCCCGGGCTACCTCGGCCGTTCCGGCGACGGCGATCGTGGCCATCCGGCTTTCCGGGGCGTGCCGGGCCGTGGTCCGGGGCCCTGGTACCGCACCGGGGACCTCGGCCTGCGCCGTCCGGACGGGCTGCTGGAGTTTCGTGGCCGCCGTGACCAGCAGGTGAAGATCCAGGGGCACCGGATCGAGTTGGCCGAGGTGGAGGCCGTACTGCTCGGGCACGCCTCGGTCGCCGAGTGCGCCGTGCTGCCGGTGTCCGGTGCCGACGGCATCGTCACCGGGCTGGTCGCGTACGTCGTGCCCCGTGCGGAGCCCGCTCCGGCGCAGTGGCGCGCGCACGTGCGGCAGCGGTTCGGCGAGGTGCTGCTGCCGATGACCTTCCGGGTCGTCCCGGATGCGCTGCCCCGCAACGAGACCGGCAAGGTGGACAGCCGCCGGCTGGCTGAGCTGGGCCAACCGGTGGCGCACCGGGGCCGCGGCTGAGAGGGCATGCCGGAAGATGCGTCGCCGCCGGGCCGGCTGCCAGAGTCGAGGGCAGGCCGGTGTGATCGGCCAGCATCCCCTGCACCAGAGCGGTGGCCCGGCCGGGTTGCGGGTTCTCTGCTGCTTTGTTTCGAGGAGGATCGATGGAGACAGTCACCACACCGTCGCGCACCGAGCTGGTGGGCCGCGCGGCCGAGCTCGGCAAGCTGCTGCGGGCCAACGCGCTGGCGGCGGAGCAGCAGCGGCGGCTCACCGACGAGACGCTCGCCGCGCTCTCCGGCTCGGGCCTGCTGCGCATGCGGGTGCCCCAGCGCTACGGGGGCTACGAGTCGGACATGCGTACCGTCGCCGAGGTGGTGGCCGAGCTAGCGCGCGGCGACGGTTCCACCGGCTGGACCGCCGCGGTCTGGCTGATCAGCAGCTGGATGACCGGCCTGTTCCCGGACGCCGTGCGCGAGGAGGTGTTCGCCGATCCGGACGTGCGGATCGCCGGGATCCTCAGCCCGAGCGCCGTGGCCGTGCCGGTCGACGGTGGCTACCAGGTCAACGGCAAGTGGTCGTTCAACACCGGCGCCCAGCACAGCGACTGGAACGTGAACGCCGCGGTCCGGCCCACCCCGGACGGGCAGTACGAGCCGATCATGGTGCTGATCCCGATGAGTGACCTGCAGGTGATCGACGACTGGCACACCGTCGGGATGCGCGGCTCCGGCAGTGTCACGACGGTGGCCGAGAACGTCTTCGTGCCCGCCGAACGAGTGGTGTCGATGGGCCCGGTCATCGTCGGTGCGCACCCGCTGCAGCAGGACCCGTCCGCGCTGATGTGGCGGGCACCGTTCATGCCGATCGCCTGCACCACCGTCGGAGCGGTCGCGTACGGTCTGGCGGTCGCCGCCAGGGATGCGTTCCTGGAGCGGCTGCCGGGCCGCAAGATCACCTACACCGACTACGCGGAGCAGAGCGCGGCGCCGTTGACCCACCTGCAGGTGGCCGGCGCGACCGTACGGGTGGACGAGGCCGGATTCCACATCTTCCGTGCGGCCGACATGATCGACGCGAAGGCGGCCGCCGGCGATGCGTGGACGCTCGAGGAGCGTGCCCGGGCCCGGCTGGACCTCGGCGCCGTCTGCCTGCGGGCCAAGGAGACCGCCGACGTGCTGGCCGACGCCAGCGGCGGCTCCTCGCTGCACACCGACGTGCCGATCCAGCGCATCGAACGCGACATCAAGGCGCTCAACCTGCACGCGATCATGCACCCCGACACCAACTTCGAGCTCTACGGACGGCTGGCCTGTGGCCTGCCGCCGAACACCCAGTACATCTGACCTCGCCTGGAGGAGAACTGAGCACCCAGCAGCAGCCGGCTCCCAGCACGGCGGGGATCACCCGGCGCCGTCTCGCTTGACCTGGGCAACCTGCGGCAGGAGGAGAACCAGTGCCTCGCCGTGCCCCGGGAGACCGTGCTGGCCCTGCCCGAGGGACCCAGGAGTTGGAAGATGCCCTCCGAGCTGGGAGGACGAGACCCGTCCACGGTCTTGTCCGGCCCATCACGGAGGGCACTTCCCCATGGTGGTCGGCGCGGCGACGGTCGGTGCCCGGGCGGTCGGTCGGCGTAGGTCCGGCAGCCCGGCGCCGGGTGTGTCGGTCGAGCCGCCGATGGGGCCGGGTAGCGGTCGGCGTGCCGCGACGCCCAGCCGCAGGCAGCCCGATCCGGATACGTCCAGCACAGTGGCGTCCCGGGCCGGGTGACGTCCCACCGGGTGACGTCCGGCCGGGTGGCGTCTGCCGGCTGGGCCACGGCCGAGACGGCGCCGTCCGAGGTGAACGGCGCCGTCCCGGAACCGGTGACGTGCGGGTCTCGACCTGGCCGCCGTGGCCGTCATCCGCCACGGGGCCGTGCCGGCGGGGCTACGCCGGGTGGTGTCGGCGCGCCCGGCTGCGTACCGGTGCCTGCCCCGGCCCGACGTCGCTACGGGCGACCGCGGGATCAGGGCCAGATCTGGCTGCCCAGCCCGAAGTGCTTGTCGACCGGGCGCTGGATCTGGTCCTTGCCGTAGACGGCCTGCCAGTAGTGGCCCCATGGCCGGGCCCACGCGTTGGCCATGCAGGTCCACCGCGGTCCGGGGCGGTACGCCTCGACGAAGGCCCCGACGTGCGCCTCGACGGCGCGGTTGTCATGGATGTCGATCACGTCGCGTAGCTTGCCGGTGCTCAGTGCCAGCTTGACGACCTCATACCCGTCAGAATTGTCGTTGAGGCTGCTGTCGAGATACTTTCCGACCGCGTCCCGGATGTAGAAGTAGCGGCTTCGCGCATCGATCATCGCCAGATAGTCGTCGACGGTTTCCACGGTCATCTCGGAGAACGAACTGATGTTGATCGTGAGGTCGAAGTCGGTGGCGGTGTACTGCTCGTCCACATCACCGATCGAGGTGAACCGGACTTTGGCGAACTGCTCGTCGTCGAGCACGGAGCGCAGGTATCGGGTGGACAGGGTCAGGGAGTTCGGCAGGTCGATGATGTGGTACTCGCGTACGTCGTGGTTGGACAGGATGGTGTGGCAGGTACGCCCGTACCCGGCGCCGATCTCCAGGACCCGAGTGTCTTCGAGCTCGACATTGTCGGCGATGAAGTCCAGTTCGAGCACCGACTGCAGGTAGTCCATGCACACCGGCTCACCGTCGAAGGTGATGGTGATCGGCTCCCCCACGGTGCGGTTGCGGATGCTCCGCAGCCGCTTCCAGTTCTCGTCGCTCAGCCCGGCGGCGAGAATGTGCATCAATGATTTCAGATACCGAACTCCGTTCACTCTCGGATCCCAATAGCCGATCTTGAAGTTGATCGGCTTGGATTTGAACGATGCGATTTCCGTCGCTGCCTCCTCGGTGACGTGGAACTTGTCGTGGCGCGCCCGCAGCAGGCTTGGACCGTACTTTTCGCGCATCTGCTTTCCTATCGATTCAGAGGGCGAGGACCTCGCCCGGCTGAACACATATTGCGCGCAGTTTGTGGCCGAAATCATCTCTGTGCATGCGCCCGAACGGCGGGCCGACGCCGGGGCAATCGAGCGGTCGGCCGGCGGGCTGCGGCGGCGTGAACGGGTGCTCCAGCCGGGGTGACCGCGGGCTGCGCCGGGCGGGTACCCGTCCCGGATGCGGCGGGCCCGCCGGCCGGCGGTGTGGGGCGACGTCGGGCCGGGCCGCGCGGAGTTGGGGGCCTGGCCGGGGCGCGGGGCTCGGATCAGTGCGCCAGGGCCGCCTCGCGGCGGCGGAGCGACTCCTTGCGGCTGTCGAGCAGCGCGAGCAGGACCGGCGGGTCGAGCTTGGACACCGGCAGCAGCTGCGCGTCGAGATGGAAATCGCGGTTGCCGGACACCGTGATCGGGCCGGCGGTGGCCACCGTCACGTCGTCGGGCGTCAGGTCAAGCGGGGAGCCGGACACGGACTGGCACAGGACGTACCAGGTGCCGTCGGGGATGCCGCTGAAGTGGAAGGTGCCGGGCTCGTCGAGGACGGCGCAGTTCATCGGGGCGCCTTCGGGGATCCGGTTAGGGAAGACACCCATGTAGATCAGTCCGCGGTGTATCCCGCTGAGCGTGCCGGTGATGGTGTTGGCCCGCGCCGGGCGGGGGCGGGTGCAGACCGCCGGGGCGAAGCCGCCGAGCCGGCGGTAGGTCGTCGGGGAGAGCCCGACACTCTTGGTGAATCGGGTGCTGAAGGTGCCCACGCTGTTGTAGCCGACGCGGATGCTGATGTCGGCGACCGTGAGATCCGTGGTGGTCAGCAGCTGTTTCGCCTCCTGGAGCCGGATGGCCGAGAGGAATCGCCCGGGCGATATTCCGGTGACCCGCTGGAACACCCGGGTGAAGTGAAATTTGCTGAATCGCGCAATACGCGCCATTTCTCCGACGGTCAATTCCTCGGACGGATTCATGAGCATTCGGTCGATGACTCTTTCCACGGCTCTCTGCACGCCCGAGTGCAACGATTCTCCCCCCGGAGTTGGTCGAGCGCCGGGGCGGCCGGGTCGGCGTTGGACGGTCCCGGCGCCATAGGCATGATGAAGGGTAACCACGCGGTGGCCGATGGTCAACGCGCCGTGCGTCGGTCGGGGCGCGGCGTGCGGTCAGCCGAAATTGCCTACAGGAAATGTAGGGACAGACCGCTGTCTCGATGGCCAACACTAGCCGTGGAGCGACTATCCGACCGGGTAAGCCGGGCACGGTGGCGGCACCTGGCCGGATCCGTGGCCGGCAGCCGAGGTTCTCCCCGGCGGCCGGCCCCGATCGCCATGTTTACCAGGGCGTCCCGCGAGGTAAGATATAGATGGCCATCATGTCCTGGGGGAGCGATGCGCATATCGGATCTGAGCCGGCGCAGCGGTGCGCCGGTCCCGACCATCAAGTTTTATCTCCGAGAACGGTTGCTCATGCCGGGCACTCCCACCGCACGAAATCAGGCCGTCTACGGTGAAAAGCATCTTCGCCGCGTACGACTGATTCGCGCGCTTGCCGGGATCGGCGGGCTGGAGCTTTCGTCGGTGCGCGAGCTGCTCGCCGCGGTGGACGACACGCGCGTTCCGCTGACCGAGGTCGTCGGCGCCGTCAACCGGGCGCTCTGCCCGGGGGCGGGCCGGGGGACGGCCCCGCCCCCCGGCGAGCACGCCGACGAGGCGGCGCGCTATGTGGACGGGCTCTACTGGGACCACCAGCGAGGGCGTTCCGGCTCCCAGGTGCTCGCCGAGGTGATCGTCGCGCTCCGCGAACTCGGCTGCGACGCCGAACTGACCGCCTTCGACGGCCTGGCGGCCCTCGCGGAGCAACTGGCCGTCGCCGAGCTGGACCTGCTGGCCCACAAGGACGCCGTCATCGACCGGGGCGCGGCGGTGGCGCAGACCGTTCTCCTCAATGTCGCGTTCACGGTCCTGCACCGCATGGCCCACCAGCACCACGCTCTGCTGCGGCACGCCGCAGACACCGATCACGCGGCGGGGCGGGACGACTGAGACGCCGGGCCCGTCGCGCGGTCCGCTGGAGACCGGCGACGGGCCCGCGTCGGTGGGCCGGCTGATCAGCCCGGGCGGGTGAGCGCGGGTTGCCGCGCCTGGCTGCCGGTGGAGCGCTTGAGCGCGCCGACGAGCACCCGCAGCAGTGTCGCCGGCCGCATCAGTGCCTGCGGGGGGTCGACCATCCCGGCCGCGCGCATGTACGCGGTGGTCACCTTCGGGTCCCGGGTCGCCGCCGCCTGCACCAGCGAGAGGAAGCGCTGGAGGAAGCGGACCTTCATCGAGCGGTCGCCCGGCACGCCGGGGAAGCCGAGGTCGACGGTGGTCGTCATCTCCCAGGCCGCGTCGATGACGCTGCTGGCGAGGTCCTGGAAGTACGCCGCCGGATCCGGCGCGCTGTCCCGCCGGAGGTGCCTGCGCAACGTCAGGGCCGACAGCGCGGCGACGGTCATGCCCTGGGCGTACACCGGGTTGAAGCTGGTGACCGCGTCGCCGGTGATCACGAGACCCGCCGGGAAGCGGGACATCCGCTCGTACCGGCGGCGCAGGGTGACCGGGTAGTGGAAGGGGACGGGCTCGTCGATCGGCCGGGCGCTGCGCAGTGCCTCGTGGATGTCCGGCACGCACAACGACTTGACGAACGCGTAGAAGCCCTCCTGATCGGTCGGCGGGTGGTCGCCGAGCAGCCCGTAGACGGTCAGCTCCACCTTGCCGTGGTCCGTCTGCGTGAAGATCGCGCCGCGCGGGGAATCCGGGTAGGCCACCGGGATGATGGCGAGGTCGCCCGCCCAGGGATCGTCGTCCAGCTCGTAGTGCTGGGTGACGTAGCCGAGGTCGATCTTGATGCGGTCCTCGGGCACCCGGGGATAGCCGAACTTGGTCAGCATCGCGGGGGTCCGGGAACCCCGCCCGGTGGCGTCGACCACCAGATCGGCCTCGATGACCTCCTCGCCGCCGTCGCCTTCCAGGTGGCGTACCCGGGCGCCGGTGATCCGGCTGCGATCGGCGCTCGCCACGAGGTCGACGATGTCGCACCGCTCGACGAACCGGACGGCCGGCAACTGCTCGACCCGCTCCCGGACGTGCCGTTCCATCAGCGGAGCGGTCGCCGGCACCGCGGTGTAGCCGATGTCCTCACGCCGTAGCGGCTTGCCGTTGAAGAACCAGCGGACCGAGCCCGCGTAGTCGCCGGTGGGGCAGCCGTCCGCGACGAGCTCCTGGATGAATCCGGGGAAGAGCTCCTCGGCCACCTGCAACCCGCGTACGTGCATGGCGTTGATGTGCCGGCCCTGGGGCCGGCCGCGCCGCGGCCCGGTCGTGCCCACCAGCCGGTCCCGATCCACGATCACGACCTCGTCGTACTGCTCGGACAACACCCGAGCGGCGAACAATCCGCCGTAGCTGCCGCCGAGGACCAGCGCCCGGCGTGCTTTCTCACCCATCGTAGGTCGACCTTCCTCGCGCAATGCTCAACTGGGCATGGGGGCGAGCGGGACGGAACCGAGCAGCCCGCCGTCCACCACGAGCTCCTGCCCGGTCACGTACGACGACCGGCGGGACAGCAGGAACAGCACCGCCTCGGACACCTCGGCGGGATCGCCGATCCGGCCCAGTGCCACCTGGCTCCGGAACGTCTCGGCCACCTGCTCCGAGCCGCCGGTGAGACCGGCGAACATGTCGGTGCCGATGTGCCCCGGGGTGATCGAGTTGACCCGGATGCCCCCGCGCCGCATCGCGACCCGCGATGACGACGTGTGCGCCGGCCTCGGCCAGGCGCTGCGCGGTAGCCAGTCCGATGCCGATGCCGCCGCCGGTGACAGGTACCTTCCTGCCCTCGAATTCGGTCATGAGGATGAGCGTGGCAGTCACCCGGGTGAGTGGACATCTCCCGGCTTGCCGTTCTGAGACCGCCGCACGACACCCGGACGGCCAGCGATGAATGTCGATGCCGCCGACCTGTCGCCGCTGTCCACAGCTGCCGGCGACCGTCCACTGCAAACGGCGAGGCGTGCGGCCCCACCGGGACCGGTACCGATTCGCGGCGCTGCGCAATGCGGAAGATGTGGTCGGGCGGCGCCGCCCGGACGATGGTGTCGACCGGTGAGCGTCGTGCGAAGGGACTGTGCCGTGCCGTCATTGTTGCCGCCCGTCCGCCGGGCGCCCCGGTGCCCCCGGGCGCGGCCCCCGAGGCCGTGGCCACCATCTGTCGCCAGCGGCGACTGGCTGGCCCGCCATCTGGGTGAGCACTGACCGGTTGGCCGCCAGGCCGGCGCCGTGGACCGCCGGGGCCGCTCGGGCCGACCCCGCCGAGTTCCGGGCCGCCGGTATCGACGACCGACGTTGACGGACGTCCCTGAGCCGCCCCGGCCGCCGCCGGCGTTCGGCGCTCGGTCATCTCCGGTGCGCAGGCCCGTGTCCTTCGGGTTGTTTCTCGTTTTCGCCGGTGGAGTGCAGCCGTTTCAATGGAGTGCGGGAAGCTCTCGCCCGGTGCGCACGATATCGAATATCGCCGGTATCCATTTTTACTTCGCGATTGCGGTTGGCGGCGCCGATCCCAGCCGAGGGTTGCCCGGGACGAGGGAGGCCAGTTAGCCTGGCGAAGGAAATCGCGGAATTGATGATGCTGGCCTGTATCTGATTCGGTCGAGCCTTTCAATTCATGGGACCGCCCTTCGAATAATGGGTGTCCGCGGTATTCCTTTCGAGAGGTCTTGCTAGGGGGAGACGTGATGGAGCACACTTCCGAAACGGCGGTTCTACGAGCCATCAATGCGATGCAGGAACGCCTGGGTGAGCAACTCACGGTGGATGACATGGCCCGTGCGGCGATGTTCAGCAAATTCCATTTCACCCGCATGTTCCAGCGGGTCACGGGTGTGTCGCCCGGTCGGTTCCTCTCCGCCCTGCGCCTGCAGCGGGCCAAGGAGCTGCTGGTCTCGACACGGATGAAGGTGGCCGACATCAGCGTCAGCGTCGGATACAACAGCGTCGGCACGTTCAGTTCCCGATTCAGCCGCAGCGTCGGGATGTCGCCCACCATCTACCGGCGCCGCGCCGGATACGCCACGGAGATCCGGGCCGGCGCCGACGGCTCCGGCTTCGGTAACGCGGCCCTCTCCTGCGACGTGCGGTTGGCCTGCCCGGACGAGAACGCGCTGATCTTCGTCGGCCTGTTCGCCGACCGACTTCCCGAAGGTAGTCCGGTCCGCTGCGGCGTGTTGCGGCACGCCAACCGGATCTTGTTCGACAACCCCCCGCCGGGCAGTTGGTACCTGCTCGCCCAGTCGGTCTCGGTCGATCGAGGTCCGGCCCGCCTGGCCCACGACCGCGCCGACCGACCAGTGGCGGTCGCGACCGCCGGGCCGATCACCATCCGGCCCGACACGCTCGTCTCCACCGAGCTGGTCCTGCGGCCTGCCCGGGCCCTCGACCCGCCGGTCCTGCTCGCGTTGCTCGACGCCCGCACGCACGCCCTCAGCCGGCTGGTCGATGCGCGGACCATGCCCGAGGCGGAGCTGGCGGACGCCGCCTGAGCGGCCACCCCGCGCGGGCGCGTCGGCGCAATTGTCGCCCGACTCGCGCGGCGCCCGCGGATCTCCGCACTGGCGAACAGCCCCGCCCAGCTCGCCACCGAAATCGCGGGCGCGGAATTACCGTCACTTGTCCCGCTGTTCCAGCAATTCCAGAGAAAGAGTGCACGGGAGCGCGGCGTACGCTCCGAATCATCGCATCGGCTCCTCTTCTCGGAGGTTTTCGTGGAGCTTTGCAGCCCGGTCGCCATCGACCTACTCGGCACGGAGGGTCACGCCGCCCACGGTGCTCGGCTGAAGGGACCGGCGTGATGAGGCTTCTGGTGACCGGTGGTGCCGGCTTCATCGGCTCGAATTTCGTGCGCCGGATCCTCGGCGGCGCCTATCCGGCGCTGGACGGCGTCCGCGTCACGGTGCTCGACAAACTCACCTATTCCGGCGTGATGGCCAATCTCGACCCCGTCGGCGACGACCCGCGGCTGCGCTTCATCCTCGGCGACATCTGCGACGAGGATCTGGTCGACGAGTTGATGAGCGGGCACGATGCCGTGGTGCACTTCGCCGCCGAAACGCACGTGGACCGGTCCATCAATCAGGCCGCGGCGTTCGTGCGCACCAACGTGCAGGGCACCCAGGTGCTGCTGGACGCGGCCGTACGGCACCGGCCGCGCAGGTTCGTGCACGTGTCGACCGACGAGGTCTACGGGTCGATAGCCCACGGCTCCTGGGACGAGAACTGCCCGCTGGAGCCCAATTCGCCGTACGCCGCCACCAAGGCCGCTGCGGAGCTCCTGGTCCGCTCCTACCACCGCACGCACAACGTGCCGACGCTGGTCACCCGGTGCTCCAACAACTACGGGCCCTACCAGTTCCCCGAGAAGATCATCCCGCTGTTCATCACCCGGCTGATGGAGGGCGGCAGCGTGCCGCTCTACGGCGACGGCCAGCACGTCCGGGACTGGCTGCACGTCGACGACCACTGCCGCGCGGTCGCGGCGGTCCTCAGCGGAGGGCGGCCGGGCGAGGTCTACAACATCGGCGGCGGCATGGAACTGACGAACCGGCAACTGGCCGAACGGCTGCTGACCGCATGCGGTGCCGGCCCGGAACGGATCTGCTACGTCGATGACCGCAAGGGCCACGACCGCAGGTACTCCGTGGACACCAGGAAGATCCGGACCCAGCTCGGCTTCACGCCCCGCATCCCGTTCGACCAGGGCCTGGCTGCCACCGTGCAGTGGTACCGGTCGCGCCGGGACTGGTGGGAGCCGCTACGGGACCGTGCCGAGGTGCTGCGTTAGCAGTTGCCATTCCGTGCGAGTCGCCACGGAGCCGCGGCCGTCGCGGGTCAGGTCCCGACTCGCCCCACCCGGTACGTCACGTGGGTGGCCTCCGGGGTGTCGACAGTCTCCAGGTGGTCCAGTTCCGGACCGGCGCCGTCGAACAGCGCGGTGCCGGACCCCAGCAGGAGCGGTACGACGTGCAGCCGCAGGTGATCGACAAGTCCGGTCCGCAGCGCCTGCTGGATGACCGACGCGCCGCCCATGATGTGGACCCGTTGGTCGCCGGCGGTGGCCCTGGCCGCTTCGATCGCGGCGGCCACTCCGCCGGTCACGAACGTGAACGTGGTGTCGCCCTTGCGTACGACGCCGTGTGGCCGGTGGGTCACCACGAAGACCGGCATGCGGAAGAAGCCGCCTTCGGCCGCCCAGCCATCGGTGTCGTCGTATACCCGCCGGCTCGTCACGACGGCGCCGGACGCGGCGAACGTCGCCCTGCTCAGCCGCCGCCCCTCCTCGTGGTCGAGCCACGCGTGCAAGCGTTCGCCACCCTTGCCGAACCCGGGCCACCGCTCCAGATCGGGCCCGGTGACGAACCCGTCCAGCGACATCGAGATGTCCGCTTCAACAACTGCCATGCCCGGGTAGACGCAGCGGGGCCGTGAAGTGTCCGATGAGCCGGCCAACTTTTTCTCGTCGGTACGGGTATGAACGGTGCTGTGGACGCCACGAGTTTCGCGGAGCTGACCCGCCGGTACCACCGCGAACTGCAGGTCCACTGCTACCGGATGCTCGGCTCATTCGATGCGGCGGAGGACCACGTGCAGGAGGTCTTCCTGCGGGCGTGGCGGTCCAGGGACGCGTTCGAGGAGCGTTCCAGCGTTCGAACCTGGCTGTACCGCATCGCCACCAACGCCTGCTTGGACACGCTACGGCGCACCCGCCCGCAGCTGCAGCCGTACCCGGATGAACTGCTCGACGAGCACCCGGGTCCCGACGCGGTGGCCATCGGCCGCGAGACGTTCGGTCTGGCGTTCCTCGCCGCGATCCAGCTGTTGCCGCCCCGCCAGCGGGCCGTGCTCGTGCTGCGGGACGTGCTGTCCTGGTCGGCGAGTGAGGTGGCCGCCCTGCTCGACACGACCGTGCCGGCGGTCAACAGTGCCCTGCAGCGCGCTCGGGCGACGCTCCGCGACCGGTGGCCGGGTGGTCGACTGGAGTGGTCGCCCACCGGTGCACCGGATCCGGCGCAGCGTGAGCTGCTGCGGCGGTACATCGCCGCGCACGAACGGGCCGACCCCGAGGCCCTGGTGGACCTGCTCCGCGAGGACGTCCGGTTGACCATCGAGCCGGACGTCGGCGAGTGGTCCGGCAAGCTTGCCGTCGCCGACGCGCTGCGCCGGGACATGAACACCCCCGGCCAGTGGCGGATGCTGGCCATGGCCGCCGACCGTCAGCCGGCCGTGGCCGCCTACGTCCGCGGTGCCGGCGACGCCACGTTCCGCCCGTTCGCGCTGATCGTGCTACGCGTGGAGGCGGGCCTCCTCCGCGCGATGGACGTGGTCAAGGCACCCGGCCTGTTCGCCACGTTCGGCCTCCCGGCGAGCCTGGACCGATAGTGCCCCGAGGCTGAGTTCGGCGCGCCGTACGCGGCGATGTCGATCTTGGTTCAGCCGTACGGTCGTACCGGGAGATCTTGGCAGCTCCGCCGTCCGACGGTGGGCTGCGCCGTCCTGATGCTGCGATCATTGCATCTTTTGCCGTATCTGTCCTGAGCTGCCACTTTCGCCGCTTTTGCGGGCGTTCGGCGTCCTCTGCTGAGGTTTGCTCAATAAGCTCCGAAGCGAGTTGCGGCACCGGCCCAGGCCCCTCCGGCGCGGGTCGTGCTGCGCCATCCGCGCACCACGCGGACACCCTGCCTGACGTCCCTCGGGGCGGCCTGGGCCACGACCGCCGGAATCCCACGGAGATGCGTGAGACACGATGAAGGACTCGGACACCATGGTCCTGCCCCGGCTCGGGTCGGCCGAGGCCAGCGTCGAGGACCCCTGGGGAGAAGGGCACGGCGTCCCCGCCCCCGGTCGCCCGGCGACCGACGCCCCGCGGTGGCGTACCGCCGCCTGGCTGGTCCCGGCGCTGCTGATGGGCGCGCTGAGCGTCGTCGGGGCCGGCGCACCCGGACTCCGCACGGAGGAACTCGCGACCTGGGCCAGGGCCAACTCGTCCTGGCGGGACAACTGGTCCCTCCTCCACTCGAGCGACGCCACCGAAGCGCCCTATCACCTGCTGATGCGCGCGTGGGCGGAGGTCTTCGGCAGCTCTGACCTCGCCCTGCGCGCGCCCTCCATGCTGGCCATGACCGCGGCGGCAGCGCTGGTCGGCGTACTGGCGGCCCGGATGTTCGCGCCGGCCACCGGGGTCCTGGCCGGGTTGCTCTTCGCGTTGCTGCCGACCTCGACGCGGTACGCGCAGGAGGCCCAGCCGTACGCGTTGACCCTGCTCGCCGCGGTGTTCGCCACGTCGCTCCTGGTGCCGGCGATCGACCGGCCGTGGTTCTGGCGCTTCGCCCGCTACGCCGGTGCCGTGGCGCTGCTGGGCCTAGGCAACGTCGTCGCGCTCCTGCTGCTGGTCGGGCACGGCTGGGCGGTGTTCGCCTTCCGGCGCGACAAGGCGCTCCGGTGGCTGGCCGCAGCGCTGGCGGGCGCGCTGCCCGCGGC
Source organism: Micromonospora sp. NPDC006431 (assembly GCF_042870725.1). NCBI lineage: Bacteria > Bacillati > Actinomycetota > Actinomycetes > Micromonosporales > Micromonosporaceae > Micromonospora > Micromonospora sp. NPDC006431. The sequence continues at coordinate 6,659 of NZ_JBIAHQ010000019.1, read as the reverse complement.
CGCGTTGCTCTGGCTCGCCGCGCCGCACGGCGTATCGCTCGCGCGGAACGCGCACCCGAGCCTGTCGGCGCTGGCCGCGACCCCCCGGGAGCTGTTCGGCGTCGCCGCACTGGGCGCCGTGCTGCTCGCGCTGGCGTTGTTCAGCCTCCCGCTGCGGTACTCCGCCGCCGTGTGCACCGCCTGGGCGGTGGTGCCGCCGCTCGCGCTGTTGCTGGTCGCCCAGGTGACGCCTGTCTGGCTGCCGCAGTACCTGCTCTTCACCCTTCCGGCGTGGGCGATGCTCGGCGCGGCCGCGCTGTCCCGCGCCCGGCTCGGCTGGGCCGCGGGTGTGCTGGCGGCGATCGCGGTGATCGGTGCCCCGGCCCAGGCCGACCTGCGGGAACCGGACGGACACCAGCAGGCCAGCCGCCGGCTCGCGGAGGTCGTCGAACGCCGCCTGCAACCCAACGACGGCGCCGTCTACGGCTCGTCGGACGCGGGCGACGGACGGGTCGGCCGGGACCTGGTGGCGCACTACCTGCCCGCCGACCGCCGGCCGCGAGACGTCCTCGCCACCGGCCCGCAGCGCGCCGACGGCCGGGGGCCGGTCGCCGAGTGCGCCGACGTGGCCGGGTGCCTGCGGGACACCCGCAGACTGTGGGTGATCCGGCTCGGGGAGCGCGCCGACCCGGTGCAGGGCATCGGCGGGGCGAAGGAGCGGCTGCTCCGCACGAGGTATCAGGTGGCGCAGGTCTGGAGACTCACGGGGCTGACGCTGGCCCTGCTGGTGAACGAGCGGAGCGATCTCTGACCGGTGGCGCGCCGGCGGCGAGCGCCGGGCCCGTCGATCGTCATCGCGCAATCCGCAGTGTCCATCCGTATCAGCCGCTCACGATCGGCCCGCGCCGAGTTCGTGGCGAGCAAGTCGAACCCTTGGGGGAAACGTGGGCGTCGCCGTCGATACGCGCCGGTCTGAATCCGCGGGGGAGGGAACCCCCGGCAGGCGTCCGACGGTCACCTCGGCGCAGCCGCCATCCGGCCGGCGCCCCGACCGTCGGCAACTGAACATCAAGGCCCGCCTCGCGTACGCGAAGTGCGGTGCGATCGCCGGACCGCTGGTCGCGCCGCGGGACCCGCAGGCGCCGGTCGAGTTCCGCCATGTCGCCTCGCCCGCGGCCCGGCTGATGCTGACCCTGCTCGTCCTCGTCAACAGCGCGGCCGGGTTGTTGCTCGTCGGGTGGCTGCTGCTGCCCGCGCACGTGCCCGGCTCGGGCGTGCTCGGGCTCGGCGGCTGGCAGACGGCGGCGGCCCGGCTCGGCTTCTGCGTGGTCGTCGGGGTCGAGCTGATCCGCCTCGCGCAGAACGTGGTCGTCTGGGTGTTCGCGTACCACGCCAAGGACCCGGTGCCGGTCGATCCTCCGGTCGGCCTGCGGGTGGCGCTGCTCACCACGATCGTGCCCAGCAAGGAGCCGATCGACGTCGCCGAGCGGACCCTGCGGCGGCTGCGGCAGATCGTCTACTGCGGCCAGGTGGACGTCTGGATCCTCGACGAGGGGGACGATCCGGCGGTGCGGGAGATGGCGGCCCGGATCGGCGTGCACCACTTCAGCCGCAAGGGCCGCCCCGAGTACAACCAGCCGAGCGGTGAGTTCCGCGCCCGGACGAAGTCGGGCAACCACAACGCCTGGCGGGCCGAACACGAGGACCGGTACGACGTGGTCGCCAACGTCGATCCGGACCACGTGCCGCTGCCGAACTTCCTGGAACGGACCCTCGGCTACTTCCGCGACCCGGACGTCGCCTTCGTGGTCACGCCGCAGGTCTACGGCAACATGCACCAGAACTTCGTAGCCCACGGCGCCTCGGTCCAGCAGTACCTCTACAACGGTCTGATCGCCCGCGGCGGGAACGGCCTGGACGCGCCGCTGCTCACCGGCACCGGCCATCTCTACCGGCCGTCGGCGTGGCGGACCATCGGCGGCTACCAGGACTCGATCATCGAGGACCACCTGACCAGCATCCGGATCCACGCCGCCGTCAACCCCGAGACGGGCAACCAGTGGAAGGGCGTCTACACCCCGGACGTGGTCGCCCTCGGGGAGGGCCCGACGTCGTGGGCGGACTACTTCAACCAGCAGAAGCGCTGGGCGGCCGGCATCTGCGAGATCCTGGTACGCCCCGAGCTGCGCGCGCCGCGCGAGCTGCCCGCGCGACGGCGCTGGCAGTACCGCCTGCTCCAGTTCTACTACCCGAGCGTGGCGGTCAGCCTGTTGCTGGGGAACTTCGCCACGGCCCTGTACCTGCTCACCGGGGTGAGCTCGGCGCAGCTCGACCTCACCGTGTGGTCGGTGCTGTGGGGCTCGAGCATGGGCACCTGGTTCCTGCTGTGGCTCTGGCTGCGCCGCTTCAACATCGCGCCGCACGAACGGGAAGAGATCGGGCTGGTCGGCATGGCACTCGCGTTGTTCGCCGGGCCGGTCTACGTGGCCGCCGCGGTCGGTGCGCTGCTGCGGCGGAAGCTCGGGTTCGTGGTGACAGCCAAGGGGAAGTTGCGCACCATCGAGTCGCTCGGCACCTTCCGGCTGCACTTCTGCTGGGCCGCCTTCGCCGCCGGCCTGCTCGGGGCGAGTTTCGTGCTGGACCACGGCTTCACCATGCTGCGGGTGTGGCCGGTCCTGACCCTCCTGACCGGGCTCGTTCCGCCGCTGATCGCGCTCGTCTCGAACATCCGGGCCCGCCGTGAGCAGCACGACGACGCGGCCGAGCCCGCCGCCGGCGCCGACAGCGCGGAACGGCACCCGCCGAAGTCACGGGTGCCGGCTGAAGGGGTCGCGCGATGACGAGGCTCACCGTGCCGCGGGTCGTGATGCTGCTGATCGGCGCGCTGCTGGTGGTCTACGCCTTCGCCCTGCCGGCCGTCACCGCCTCCCGGGGCCCGGGGGATTCCCGGTCCGGCCGGGTGGCGAAGGCCGACGCGGAGGCGCTCGCCCAGCCCGGCGCCGCGCTCCGACCGGCTCAGCAACTCTTCCCGCCGGCGGGAAAGACGTTCATCGGGGTGATGACCGAGACGGGCCCGCACGACTTCACCGCGATGAACATGTTCACCGCGGCGGCGGAACACCAGCCGCAGGTCATGCTCTTCAGCTCCGGGTGGGCGGTCGACGCCTTCGACCGGACGCTGTTCGACCGGATCAAGGACCGGGGCATGCTGCCGATGCTGGGCTGGGAGCCGTGGGACTACCGGTTGGGTGAAACAGCCGTCAGGAAGGGGCTCCCGACCCCGGAGATCGACAAGGCACGGAACGAGCAACCCCAGTACCGGTTGTCCCACATCGCGCGTGGGGACTTCGACAGCTACCTGCGGTCCTGGGCCGACGGCATCAAGTCGCTCGGCTATCCGGTGGCCATCCGGTTCGGGCACGAGATGAACGGCTACTGGTACCCGTGGTGCGAGTCGGTCAACGGCAACCAACCGGGTGACTACGTCAAGGCGTGGCGGCACATCCATGACCTGTTCCGGGCCGCCGGAGCCACCAACGTCACCTGGGTGTGGAGCCCGAACAACAGGTGGGACGACTCGACGCCGAAACTTGCCACGTTCTATCCCGGGGATGACTACGTCGACTGGGTGGGCATCTCGGGCTACTACAGCACGGTGTTCACCTCGGACTACCGGTCCTTCGACACGATCTTCAGCCAATCCATCCAGGAGATCCGGGCCTTCACCAGCAAACCGCTGGTCATCACCGAGACCGGTGCCTCCGACGCCAACGGGCGCAAGGCCGAGTGGATCACCGAGGCATTCCGGATGCTGCCGCGCTACCGGGACATCATCGGCGTCATCTGGTTCGAGGTGGACAAGCAGAAGGAACTGGACTGGCGCATCGTCAGCTCACCGGCCGTGGCAAAGGCCTTCGCCAAGGCGGTCGCCGATCCTCGCTACCAGTTCACCTGGTCGCCGGACATGCTCCCGCGCACGAAGCTGGCCGATTAGATGCCCGAGCCCCAATACCTGCCCGCGGATGGCGACACGGCCGAGCTGGTCGCTCGCGCCGACAGCGAGGACCGCCCGCCGACGTCGCGGGTGGCGGCCGAAGGGATTCTGCAATGTTGAGGTTGAGCGTTCCGCGGGTCCTGGTCGTGCTGGTCGGCGCGCTGCTGCTGACCTACGCGTTCGCCATCGCGCCGATCACCATGTCCGGGGGCCGGGAGGTCGGCCCGTCCGGCCGGGTTGCGCGGGCCGAGCCGGGCGCGGTGAGGACGGGCGAGGCGCTGGCGACGGCCGCACCGGCCGCACCGGCCGCGCCACCCCGACCGGCTGCGGAACTCTTCCCGCCGGCCGGCAAGGCGTTCATCGGCCTGATGACCGAGAAGGGCCCGCACGACTTCACCGCGACGAACATGTTCGCGGCGGCCGCCAAGCACGAGCCGCAGGTGATGCTGTTCAGCTCGGGCTGGGCGGCCGACCGGTTCGACCGGACGCTGTTCGACCGGATCAAGGACCGGGGCATGCTGCCGATGCTGGGCTGGGAACCCTGGGACTACCTGGTGGACCAGGCGGCCCGCGAGAAGAATCTGCAGGCCCGGGAGATCGACAAGCTCCGCTCCAACCAGCCCGCCTACCAGTTGTCCCGCATCACGGGTGGGGACTTCGATCCCTACCTGCGCTCCTGGGCCGACGGGATCAGGTCGCTCGGCTATCCGGTGGCCATCCGGTTCGCGCACGAGATGAACGGTGACTGGTATCCGTGGTCCGAGGCGACCAACGGCAACCGGCCGGGCGAGTACGTCAAGGCGTGGCGCCACGTACATGATCTGTTCCGGGCGGCCGGGGCCACGAACGTCATCTGGGTGTGGAGCCCGAATGCCCGCTGGGACAAGTCCACCGGGAACATGTCCGAGTTCTACCCCGGCGACGACTACGTCGACTGGGTGGGCGCCACGGGCTACTACGGCACGGGGGTCTTCACGGACTACCGCTCCTTCGAGGCGATCTTCGGCCCCACCATCACCGAGATCCGCACGTTCAGCAGGAAGCCGATGGTCATCACCGAGACCGGTGCCTCGGACGCCACCGGGCGCAAGGCGGAGTGGATCAAAGACGCGTTCCAGGTGCTGCCCCGATACCAGGACATCATCGGCCTCATCTGGTTCGAGGTGAACAAGGAGCTGGACTGGCGGGTCGCCAGCTCCCCGGCAGTGGCGAAGGCGTTCGCCGAGGGGGTCGCCGACCCTCGCTACCAGTTCACCTGGTCGCCGGGCTCACTTCCGCGCACCGCGCCCGACAACCAGGCGTCCCGTGGCCCGGCGTGAGCAGCACGAGGAGACGAGCCGGCCGGTCCGGGCCGGCAGGAAGGAACGCCGCCCGCAGCTGTCGCGGGCGGCGGCGAAACGGGGGAGTGTCTTGGTAAGGCTTACTGTTCCACGGGTCGCGATGGTGTCGGTCGGCGTGCTGCTGCTGGCGTACGCCTTCGCCGTCGCGCCGGTCACCACGTCCCGGCTCCGGGAGGAACCCGCGTCCCACCGGCCTGCGCCGGCCGAGCAACAGGACTCGGTGGTGACGGCCGAAGCCAACGGGCTCGCGCCGCCCGACCCGATCCTGTCACCACCACCCGAGCGGCAACTCTTCCCGCCCGCGGGGAAGACGTTCATCGGGGCCTTCACCCAGAAGGGCCCGTACGACTTCACCGCGCTGGACACGTTCACGGCGGCCGCCAAGCACCAGCCGCAGGTGATGCTGTTCAGCGCCGGGTGGGCGGCCGACCAGTTCGACCGGACGCCCTTCGACCGGATCAAGGACCGGGGCATGCTGCCGATGCTGGGCTGGGAACCCTGGGACTACCGGCTGGACGAAGCGGCCCGCAAGAAGCGGTTGCCCGCCCGTGAGATCGACAAGCTCCGCTCCAACCAGCCTGCCTACCGGTTGTCCCGGATCGCGCGGGGGGACTTCGACAGCTACCTGCGGTCCTGGGCCGAAGGGATCAAGTCGCTCGGCTACCCGGTGGCGATCCGGTTCGCACACGAGATGAACGGCTTCTGGTACCCGTGGTGCGAGTCGGTCAACGGCAACCGAAAGGGTGACTACGTCAAGGCGTGGCGCCACGTACATGATCTGTTCCAAACGGCCGGGGCCACCAACGTCAGCTGGGTCTGGAGCCCGAACGCCCGATGGAGCAGGTCGACGCCGAAGCTCTCCGCCCTCTATCCGGGCGACGACTACGTCGACTGGGTGGGCGCCACCGGCTACTACGGCACGGGGGCGTTCTCCAGGTACCGGTCCTTCGACTCGATCTTCAACCCCACCATCAAGGAGATCCGCACGTTCAGCAGCAAACCGATGGTCATCACCGAGACCGGTGCCTCCGACGGCCACAAGCGCAAAGCCGAATGGATCAAGGAGGCGTTCCGGGCGCTGCCCGGACACAAGGACATCATCGGCCTCATCTGGTTCGAGGTGAACAAGGAGCTGGACTGGCGCATCGTGAGCTCCTCGGCCGCGGCGAAGGCGTTCGCCCAGTCGGTCGCCGGCCCGCGCTACCAGTTCACCTGGTCGCCCGACATGGCCTCGCGTACCGCGCTGGACGACTAGTCCCAACGCCGTTCAGTTAGGCGTGGGCGTGGCTGGTCAAGGGGCGTGTTGATCGGGGAGTGAGAAGCGGGGTTCCGGTATCAAGGTTTGT